>JAEWWY010000553.1 GCA_023458835.1 Bacillota bacterium | reverse complement strand
AGAGGAGCGCACCGTATCAAAGCTGCGCAGGGCCTTTGCCCGGCGCCATGGAGATATTGAAACGGAATACCGCCCTTTTGCGCCTTACATTGGCATGGATGACGACGCGGGCCCCGGCGTCGGCAGCTATCCCCCCGCCCGCCTTGCCCTCCCCATAGGGGATATGGACAAGCTGCTGCGGCTGGGCGTGCCGGGGATGCGCGCCGAAATAGAACGCTGCAGGCAGAAAAACGGCGGCAGCACCTTTTACCGGGCGCTGGACATGACGGTCGACAACCTGGTTTTTTCGCTGGAGCTCTACAGGCGGCAGGCGGCCGCGCTGGCGGAAAGCACATCCGGGGAAACCGCGGGCAACATGGAACGGCTGGAGCGCGCGCTCCGGAGCCTGCAGGAACATCCGCCGCGTCATTTTCTGGAAGCCCTGCAACTGTACTGGATATACTGCGTGGCCTCCGACCAGATCAACACCGGACGCATGGATGTGTTCCTGGGCGACTTTTATGTGAGGGATTTGGATGCGGGCCTTCTGACGGAGGAGGATGCCATCCGGTACCTGAGCAGCCTGTACAGGCATTTTATTTTCCACGGCAAGGTGCATGATACGCGTGTGATCATTGGCGGCCTGGGGCGCCGAAACCCTGAAAACGCCGACCGGCTGGCGATGGCCATTCTGGAGACATCCCGCCGGGTACGCGACCTAATGCCCCAGCTCACCGTGCGCTACCATCGGGGCATCAGCGATTCCCTGTGGAACAAGGCGCTTCAGGTTTTGGGGGAGGGGGGCTCCTTCCCGCTTTTGTACAGCGACGAAACAAACGTACCGGCCGTGATGAAGCTGTTTGGCGTTTCCCGGGAGGAAGCGGAAAAATACATCCCCGCAGGGTGCGGGGAATATGTGCTGGAGGGCTGCTGCATCGGTTCGCCCAATTGCGCCTTTAATTTGGCGAAGGCTGTGGAGCTGGTGCTACACGACGGGGATGACCGGTATTTCGGGGTGCAGTGCGGGCCTCGGGTGGGGCCGCTGGAGTCGCTGGACACATTCGAGAAGCTCTGGGACGCCTACCGTGCCCAGGTGGAGCACGAGCTGCTGCTGGAAGCCTGGGCACAGGCTGAGTGCTACATGGTGGCCGGCGAAAATGCGGGCTACCTGCAGCTCAGCCTGGTGATGGACGATTGCCTGGAAAGAGGCAAGTCCCTTTTGGAGGGCGGCGTGCGTTATCTGAACGGCGTGCCCGAAATTGTCGGCTCCATTACGGCGGCAGACAGCCTGACCGCCATGAAAAAGTTGGTATACGAGGAGAAGAAGTTCACATTGACCCGGTTGCGCGACATGCTGGACGCGGATTTTGAAGGGTTTGAAAGGGAGCACCGTATGCTGCTGGACGCCCCGAAATACGGCAACAACCACGCGGAGGCCGACCTTATGGCGGTGCGGGTATATGAGCACATCGCCAAGGCGGCCGTCAAAAATGCGCGGGAGGTGGGGCTTGACAACTATAACGTTGTGTGTGTGAACAATTCCGCAAGCGCCGAATGGGGCGCTTACACCGAGGCAACCCCCTGCGGCCGCCATCGGGGCGCGCCCCTGTCAAACGCCCACGGAGCATCCATTGGGGCCGACAAGGCAGGCATTACCTCCCTGCTCCACTCCATGCGCAAGTTTGACGCTTCCCTCCACGCGGGGGTCATCAACAGCGTCCGTATCACAAAGGAGCTGTTCAGCTCCTCCTACGACAAGGTAAAGGCGCTTGTCACCACTTTTTTTGAGAACAACGGCACCCAGTTGAATTTGATGATTATCGGCAGGGAAGACCTGGTAAAGGCCATGAAGGAGCCGGAAAAATACAGAAATCTCATTGTGAGAATAGGCGGCTTCAGCGCCCGGTTTGTGGAGCTCAACCCCGTTGTCCAGAATGAAATCCTTTTGCGCACCACGTATGAAAGCTGACGCATGCCGATGGAAAAAGGAATCGTATTCGACATTCAAAGGTTTTCAGTGCATGACGGGCCCGGTATCCGCACCGCCGTATTCTTAAAGGGCTGCAACATGCGCTGCCTGTGGTGCCACAACCCGGAATCCCTGCGGATGGAGCGCCAGCTTTCCTATAACGCTGAAGCCTGTACAGGCTGCGGCGCCTGCGCGCAGGTGTGCGCCTTCGGGGTGCACAGCTTTGGCGGGGGCGGTCATATGGTGGATCGCAAACGCTGCACCGCCTGCGGCCAATGCGTTTCCGCCTGTCCGGTGAACGCGCTGAAGCTTTTCGGCCATGAAATGAGCAGCCGGGAGGTTGTGGATGAGGTCATGGCGGACGAGGTGTTTTACCGAGGCTCAGGCGGCGGCGTAACCTTTACCGGCGGCGAACCCACGCAGCAGTTCGGTTTTCTGTTGGAATGCCTCCGGCTGTGCCGGGAAAACGGGGTACATACCTGCATTGAAACCAACGGCCTCCTTTGCGCGCAGCGGCTGAAAGCGCTGGCGGAGCATATGGACCTTTTCCTTTTGGACTACAAGGCTACGGGAGAAGAATTGCACCGGCGGCTGACCGGGGCACCCGGCAATGTGGCAGGGCAGGCGCTTGAGGTGCTGGGCAAGCTGGGGAAGCCTGTAATCCTGCGCTGCCCGGTGGTAGCGGGCATCAATGACGGCGGGGAGCACTTTGAGGCCATTCGCCGCCTGAAAAGGACCCATAGCTGCATTGTTCAGGCGGAAATCATGGGGTATCATGCCGCCGGCAGGCACAAGTGGCATGCCATAGGCATGGACTATCGCCTGTCCCACCTGGAAAGCGCCTCCAAGCAGCAGATTGCCGCGTGGCAAGCGCTGGTTGACTAGGGTGACAGCCTTGGACTGTGCCTGATAAGCACGCCGCGCTTTTGATTCCCATTTGTTTTCAGGCGCAAGGATTGTAAGCAAATCCGGTGTCACACTGGTGGCAAGGTGTATTTCCGGCCACCCTTGTTTCTTGATGCCTGCCGGGGTGCGTTTTCACTGTTTCATACAAGCCATAACGGCCCGCCATCGCGCGAATGCCATCATAACTGGAGTGATAAGATGCTGACAGTCAAAGCCGGGGGAGAATGGGTACTAACCTTGGGGGACGGCACGCGGATTCCGGCAAAAGTCCCGGGCAGCGTGTATGCCGACCTGATGGCGGCCGGAAGGATGGACGATCCCTTCTGGAGAGACAACCAAATGGCGGCCCTGGCGCTGATGGACCAGGACTTCGAGTACAGCCGCACCATCACGCTGGACAAGGCTTTTGTGGACAGCCGCCACCAGCGCCTGCGGTGCGAGGGACTGGACACCGTTGCCGATGTCGTCCTCAACGGTACCCTGCTGGGTCACTGCCGGAACATGCACCGGACCTTTGAGTTTGATGTGGCGGGCATTGCCAGGGAGAGGGAGAACACGCTGACGGTGCGGCTTTCCTCCCCCACCCGGTTCATCAGGGAAAAGCATGCCCAGCGCTTTGTGGATGGCTCTTCAAACGCCATGGCGGGCTTTCCCCAGTTGCGCAAGGCCTTCTGCATGTTCGGGTGGGACTGGGGCCCCCGCCTGCCCGACGCCGGCATCTGGCGGGACATCTATTTCTTCGCGGCCCAAACAGGCTGGATCGACAGCGTTCTGATC
>JAEWWY010000552.1 GCA_023458835.1 Bacillota bacterium | reverse complement strand
GCGGTAGCGGCCACATCCTTTTCCGGGGGAAGCGGCGTGTCAAAACGCCAGGCCTTGCGCCAGCGGTCCTGCTGTACCTTATTCTTTTCCTGTACGACGCGCCACTTTTCTTCGCCGTATATTTCCTGATACGATTTACCAAGAGGATATCCCTCTACGCCAAAGTGCACATGAAAATCGATGATGGACATACATGGGCCTCCTGTCAGGATTTCATGCCGGAAAGATGAATCCCTTCGATGATCTGCTTTTGAAAGATCATGAAAACGATAAGCACGGGTACGGTGGCCATGGAGGCTGCCGTCATAATCAGCTCCCATTGGGAGCCGGCGTCGGTGGAGAACAGCGACAGGCCCACCGGCAACGTGTACAGGTCATATTGGCTGACGATGATGACCGGCCAAAGGAATGCGTTCCAGTTTCCAAGGAAGGTGAAAATGGCCAGCGCTGAGATGGCGGGCTTGATCAGCGGCAGCGCAATGCGCCAATAGATGCCGAATTCGTTCAGCCCATCGATGCGGGCGGCCTCTATCAAATCATTGGGCACGCCTTCAAAAAACTGCCGGATCATGAAAATGCCAAAGGCGGAGATCACGCCCGGGAACATGATGGACCAATAGGTATTCATCCAGCCCAGGCGGCTGCTCATCAAATACCAGGGGATTACCAGCATTTCCGTAGGCACCATCAGCGTGGCGAGAATGACGATAAAGATCAGGTTTTTTCCCGGAAAGCTCATTTTGCACAGCGTGTAGCCCGTCAGCGTGTCAAAGCAAAGCACCGACGCCGTTGTGACAACGCCAATGAACAGGCTGTTTAAAAACCAGCGCACAAAGTTTGTTTTGCCAAGGACCGTAGCGTAGTTCGTACCCACGAAGGGGTTTGGAACCACGGAAAAGCTATAGATGTCCGAGCCTGTTTTGAAGGAGGTGAGAACCATCCAAAGAAAAGGGAAAATCATGATAAAGCCGCCGATGGAAAGCAGCACATAGATCCACAGCGGATCTTTACGTATGCGGTTACTCCTCATGTGCCGCCCTCCTCAATATTCGATCTTCTTGTTCAAAACTCTCATCTGGAAAAGGGAAATGATAAGGATGCAAACGAAAAGCGTCACCGTCATGGCGCTGGCATAACCCATATTGAAGCTTTGAAAGCCCGTTTGATAAATATAATGCACGATGCTGTTTGTGGAGTTTAGCGGTCCGCCGGTGCCCTGGAAGCTGATGTTTTTCACCTGGGTAAATATTTGTATGGTTTGGATCATGGTCATCACACTCAAATACACCACCGTAGGATTCAAAAGTGGCAAGGTGATGTGCAGGAACTGACGCCATGGCTTTGCGCCGTCCATGGCCGCGGCCTCATAGTAAACATGGGGGATTTGCTTCAAGCCGGCCAGGAAAATAATCACCTTGAACCCCAGGCTCTGCCATACCACGTTGGAAGCGACGACATAAATGGCCTGGGTGGTGCTGCTCATAAAAGGCTGAGCCGGGAGCCCCGCGGCCAGAAGAAGGTTGTTGATGACGCCGCCGGTTTTCATGAACAGCCATCTCCATACCCAGGAGACGGCAACCACGCTGGTGACATAGGGGATGAAGTATAAAACGCGAAAGAGGCCTACACCGCGCTTTATACGGTTGAGCATGAGGGCGATACATAACGCGATGATCAGCCCGATGGGCACGCAAAGCAGCACGTAGTACAGGGTATTGCCGGCAACTTTTAAAAACGTGGCGTCGGAAAACAGCTTCTCATAGTTTTTCAGGCCGATGAAGGGCGCTTCGGAGGAAAGGATATTCCACTTGCGCATGCTGATGTTGAATGCCGAAAAGACGGGATAGATGCGGATCCAAACAAAAAAGATGAGGGGGACCGCAAGGAACGCATATGCCCAGAGCGCCTGCTGCTGCCCAAGTGTCAGTCCCCTTCTCTTTTTGACGGTTAGCTTAAGCATTGCTCGTTCCTCCCTCACCAAATCAGAAGGCTTCTCAAAAGGAAGGGACGCTCTTTTTAGGAGCAAAGAGCGTCCCCTGGGGCAATATTAATCGTTCCAATAGGAATCCAGTATCGTCTGCGCTTGCCCCACCGCGTAGTCGAGCGCTTCGCGGGGGTCAACGCCCTCCATCAGCACCATGTTGACCGCGTCCAGAATCACCTGGCGGTCGGCGGCTTCATCCACATAGAAGTAGGAGGAGGTTACCGGCAGCATCTTGATGAAGGGAGCCAGCTTTTCGTTGGCCAGCAGTTCTTCATCCTGAGCGATGGAGGTGCGGGCGCCGATCTCGCCAATGGTCTGCGTCCAACGCTTCATCACCTCGGCGGAGGTAAGGAAGGCCAGGAATTTTTCGCTGGCTTCCAGCTCCTTGCCTTCCGTTCCCTTCAGGATGCCGTTGGTCCAGAAGGAGCCAAAGGAGGAGGATACGCCGTTATAGGAAGGCAGTACGGTTACGCCATAGTTCAGGTCCTTGTCATTGGCCAGCGTGCCCAGGCGGAAGGAGCCGTCGATGGTCATGGCGGCGGCACCCTGGCGGAAGGCGGTCACATCGTCGGTCATAAAATCCTGCTCGCCCACACGGTGCTTGGTTGCCAGATCACACAGCCATTCAAAGGCCTGATAGCCGCCTTCGGACTTGTTCCACAGCACGGTCTTGTAGTCTTCGGACAGGGGTTCCTGGCCGAAAAGCTTCAAAAGAACCGGGCGGAAGTAGGTATGCAATTGGCCGCTGGGCTGGAAGGTAAGGCCTTCCACGGTAAGGGTTCCGTTGGCGTCGCGCTTTGTGCAGGCAACCGCCATTTCCACCAGCTCTTCCAAGGTGGCCGGCGGGGCATCAAAGCCGTTTGCTGCCAAAATATCCTTGTTGTACAGAAGGCCAAGCGTGCGCACGGCAATGGGGATGGTATAGTATTTGCCGTCAAATTTATTGATCTGCACCAGGGGCGCAAATTCGGTCTCAATGGTTTCAGCGGAGAAAGAGGCAGCGGGCAGCTCCTGCAAAACGCCGGACTTTACGTAGGTAGGCACCCATCCGTAGAAGAGGTTTACGATATCGGGCCCTTCTCCTCCGGCAACGGCCGCGGCCAGCTTCTCCTGATAGGAGTCATAGGGGAAGGTGGTCTGCTGGACCTTGATGCCCGGGTTTGCCGCTTCGAATTCGGCGATAAGCTCGGTCATGAGGTTCACTTTCGATTCGTAAAAGTACTGCCAGTAGTCGATGGTGACCACGCCCTCCGCCAAGCCTGCGAAGGGGACGGCCGCAAGGATCAGGATCAACGCGGCAAGAATAGACAGCGCCTTTTTCATGGTGAACTTTCCTCCTTATTTTTGTCGATGGTGCGGGTTGGTTGGGAACGCATTTTTCTTTGTACCAGCCCCTTTCCTCCCCTGCCGTGCCCTATGGACGGCTGGTTCACAGAGATGGAGAGATTCTCTATTTTATGAAGGCGCCGCCGCCTCCATGGTGGCGCTTATTTCCTTGCCGGGGTGCAGCCTGATGCCGGCCATATCGGCCGCCATATAGATCGCGCCCCATTCCGCCTCGGTCTTCAATACGGAAACAGACAAATGGGGGAATCGGGTGCTGATCCGCTCTTCCAAAGACTTGCGAAGCCATTTGTTATTGAGCAGAAAACCGCCGCCGAGCAGAAGGGGATAGGGGTCCCTTTCCATTCCCAGCTCGCGCACTACGGTGGATACAATCACCAGCAGCTCATCCAGCGTCTTTAACATAATCTCCGTGGCAACGGCATCGCCCTTCAAGTGGGCGTTTACCACCACATGGTTCAGCCTGGCCAGATCACTTTTATTCTTTTGATACACAAAGTCTACGATTTCATCAAATTCGCTGAAGTTCAGGTATTTACAAAAATCGTTGACCATGCAGGTCTCCGGCCCCGAGTGGTCGTATGCCCTCAGGGCGGCGGTGACCCCCAGGCGGGCCACCCAGTAGGCGGAAGCCTCATCGCCCACAAGGTAAC
>JAEWWY010000551.1 GCA_023458835.1 Bacillota bacterium | reverse complement strand
TAGGCATGATCTATGGAGCGTCAAGGTCTAAAGAGGCGATGACGCGTGCGCTGCAACATGTGAGCTTCAGTTTTCGCCAAGGCGTAAACTATGCCGTCACAGGAGCATCAGGGTCAGGGAAAAGCACCATGTTGAATATTGTGGCCGGATTGCTTATCCCAACTGAGGGAGAGTGTGTTGTTTGCGGGGAAAACCTGTCCCGATTGTCGGATAGGAAGCTGTGTGAACTTAGAAACAAGCATATTGGCGTGGTCGTTCAGGATTTTGCACTACTAGAGCACAGCACGGTGTTGGAAAATTGCATGTTTCCTGCCCTGCTGGCAGGAATGAACCGAAAAGAAGCGAGAAACAGGGCATTCATGCTGGCTGAAAGTCTCGGTATAGGGGATATTGTTAAAAAGAAAGTAAAACATTTATCCGGCGGCCAAAGACAGCGTACAGCGGCCGTCCGCGCGTTGATGAACAACCCCAAGCTGATTTTGGCGGATGAGCCTACCGGTTCGCTGGATTCTGCAGCATCCCTGGCTGTTATGAAACTGCTGCTTGGCGCCAAAGACCAGGGGAATACGCTGATTTTAGTTACTCATAACCCGGACTTGGCCAATCTGTGCGATGAGGAGTGTGTGCTGAAGGATGGGCGGATAATAAGCTGATCGGCGAGAAGCGTTGCTGCTCGCCACCGATATAACAAAACAAATAATAGGGAAGGTAGTGTAGGAGAAAAATCATTTTTTGGCATGCCAACTATTTAACCGTAATTTCAAATGCTGACCTGTTTTCGTTTCCTGCGCTATCTTCGACGATAAGCCACCACCCGTCGTACTTACCCGGTTTATCAAAGTCAATGAAAGAATCCCAATAGTGGGCTTGTGAAATCGGTATCTCACCATCCACATCGTCCGTTATCCTGAAATACTCGCTCCAATCAGGTTTTGTCCCTTTTGCGATCACAAGCGGTTTGAGTACGGTTATCTCAGGTTTGGTGCAATCGGTCACGCCAAAGTGTTGCTGTGCTTTCCTTAAAGCTACCAGGATCTGCTCGCCGGCATAAAGCTGCGTATCAACTTTATCCCAAATGTCCTTGGGAAACTTCCCCTGTATGGAGGACATGTAGTATGCGCCATTATCAGGTATCCAATATTCAGCAAGACGATATGTGCCAAAATCATCTATATCGAAGGTGATCGAAACAGGCATGCTGCTCCCGCCTGCCTCTCGCAGTTTACCGCCTTCAAAGGTATAGACGGTGGAAAGGGCATAAGCGTAAACAGTCACGCCGCCATCGTCCTCAACTGTTTTCAGCACAACGTGCGCCTCTGTTGGGTAAGCATTATCGATATGCCCGTATGAATCGATGTTGCTGCTTATGATCGCTTGCGATATGGCAACATCAAGGTTGTCAATTGGTTCACTTCCAACATCAGCAACAGGCAGTTCTCTGATCTCTGCTCCCGAAGCGCAAACCGCTGGTACCGCAGCGATGATCATTGCCGCAGATGTGATTATCGCTGCGCACATGCGTTTGTTGATCTTCATGCTCATCTTAAACCCCCAGGTTGTAAATCATATGATTCACGGTATATTCACGAAATAAACGTATTTGATCTTGAATATGTTCCACTATATTCCACTTTGAATATGGTTTTCAAGAAATTTTTCTTTTTTACCCATTATGCGGATTGAATGGTTAGCATTATGCGCTTCTTTATGCACAATTTACGGCTATTTCACGAGCCAATTATTCAGCGACGAAAAGAAGCTACACAATGGTTCTTGGGTGTTTTTGCATAGGGGGACATAGCCTTGTTCATTTGGCGAGAATTTATACATCCGCCCGTGCAGGGACAAAGTACGCAGCGGCACATTCAGCACTTCTTCGAGGGTTGCCCTCGTTCCTCCTCGTACCATCGCTCTTTACAAAAAAGGCCATAAACTGAACTACCTTCCCCTTCCATGATTTTGCGATGTCCTTCCCCCAACGCAAGAAAATGGGAACATCCTTTCTCCACGAGAAGTACAGGGTAGTAATATAGATAAAATCAACGACCCAGTTCAGAAAAGCAAAAGCATACATTTTGCATCCTTGCGATCTTGCAATCCTGGTTTTCCAGCAAATAGAAAAAACGCCACCCGACGCAAGCTGGGTGGCGGCACAGTGCATTTTATTGGCCTATACAAGAACCTGGGAGGGTAAGAGCTACCTTCTTACTCCTCTAGCCGTATCATCTGTGCAATGGTTGGCATATCGGTTTCATTCTCCATCCCGATACGAATTGATTGCCTTCAGCGGCTCAAGTGTGCTTTTGTCGATGGTGAACTCGTAGCGCAGCGTATCTGCGGGTTTGGGGTAATTGGTATGTTCAAAATTGGCGTCCTTATCATAGAGCGGGAGCTCGAACACCACCTTATCACTGTTTCCAAATTCGGAGATGCTCAGCGGCGGAGAAACGTAGAATCCGGTGGGGATGTCGTCTCCCGTGAGGCCTCTGCCATTATCATTGCAGCGGTAGTCGTTGATGGTCACATTGAGCTCAGACAACCAGGAGTACGGGCTGTTTTTGAAATCGCCCTCGACCTTGACGAGGAACTCCAGCCGCACGGCATTCGCGGAGTAATTGACGCCGACGATTGTCATGGATACGCCATCCTTCTCCTGTGTGAGGTTCAGCGGTATCAGGTCGTAGCCGATATCCACGGGGTACTTGCTGTACAGATTCTGGTTCAACTTCTGGGCCTCACCGACCCATGCCTGCATCTCAGCATCGTTCTTGGGCAGCGAGACCTTCTTCTCCTTCCAGTTGTACTTGAATGCCACATTCTCCTTCTTGTCAGGGTCGCCGAGTTCAAGCGCCACAGCGATGATGGACTCCTCCGGGAGGTTGCGCGGATCGCGCCCAAGCGTGTACTGGTAAACCGCCGTATAGTTGCCATCCTTAAGTTCGGCGTTATCCGAGTTGCCGCCACCCGTCATCATGCCGTCCACGGTGACGTCGCTCAACCAGAAACTAAGCCCTACCAGCTTGGGATTCTTCTCCTTCACGCCGCCGAACGCCGCTGTAAAGTACAATTTTTCATCGGCGTAGGATATCTCCGAAATTGCAAAGTCATAGCCATAGGCGCTTCCGGTCAGTCCAACCGGTATGGCATTGGCCTGCATGGACTCCAGCGCATCCTTCTTGCGCTCGTAGTTGTCATCAATCAGCGCCAGACTGGTCTTAGCCGATTTGACGGTATTTTCACGCGCCTTGACCGGATCAAAGGCGAAGGGGATCGAGAACTGCTGCCCGCCGATCAGCGCCTTCAGTTCAAGCTGTTTGGGCTGCTCCCACTGCCAGTTTTCCACGTCAAACGATAGCCAGGTGCCGAGTTCGCCGTTCATCAACTGGGAATTGCTTCCGGAGAATTCATCCGCCCATTCCGCCTCGGTCAGCGTGTGCTTCTTCTCGTCGCGGTACGCTTTAAACTGCTCATCGATTTTCATCGGGATTTCCTTGCCATCAGCGGGCAGCGAAATATCCACCCAACTGGGGTCGAAGGAGGGAATCGCCGAATAGGTCAGCCACAGGTCCAGCTCGCCCTTATCGCCCTCGTTGTACTTGTCCAACGGGGCGGTGCGTATCGCCTTGATCGACACCGTCACGCCGCCGGTCTCCGCGGTGGCACCCTCGACCTTGTGCTCGCGCACCCATTCCTCTCGCTCTGCGATCAGTTCCTTCAGTTTCTTATCCTCGGGCAGCGCCTGCCCGGTCTTGATGTCCTCTGCCACCTGGCCGAACAGCCGCTGATACAATTGGGTGGCCGCCTTCACAATCTGCGGCGCGGTGAACGCCAGCAGCAGCGCCAGCGCCGCTGCGATGGCCGAGCCTGCCAGCACCTTGTTCCTAAAGGATGCATGCTTCCTCCGGGGAAGATTGTTCAGTGTCATCTCGATTCCCTCCGTAAACCCATGGCCGGGCACATAGCGCGCGGCGCGGATTCGGGCTCTTTCTTCATTCTGTCTATTCGTCATGGTCGTACCCCTCCAATACGTTCCTCAGCTTTTCCCTTGCGCGAAACAGTCGGGATCTGATTGTTCCCTCGCGCATGCCTGTTGCCTTGGCAATCTGCATGGTGGACATATCCTCAAAATAGAACAGCACCGTGCAGATCCGGGTCCTCTGGTCCAGCGATTCAATCGCGCGCCGGATATCCATGCGCTCCTCGCTCCGGCTGCCTTTGACAGGCAGCTCGGTGAGCAGAGACACGCTGGGCTTTCGCTTTCGGGCCATACTGATCGCGGTGTTGATGGTAATCCGGGTAAGCCACGTGGAAAAGTAGCTTCCGTCCCGCAGTTTGGATAACTTGCTCCAGCCCTTCAGGATTGCCTCCTGCACGCAGTCCTGCGCATCCTGATCGTTCCGGAGGATCGCCTTCGCCGCGGCATAAAGCGTCCGGCTGGACGCGCACACCAGCTCGGCGAACGCCGTCTCGTCGCCCGATGCCGCCCTTTCCACTAGCCGCTCGGCTTGCACTGCTACCATCGTCGGCCTCCTATGCTAGATTTTGAAGTACTTCACCCATTAGACAACAAGAAACGCACTCTCGCTGCACTTTACCGAAAAAATGCATCGGAAGCAAGAATTGTGCCCAGCCTATTCTCAAACCTGGAAGTTGGCTGAGTCACCGCTTACATATTAACGGGTGCAAAGCAAATGCAACAGAAGAACGAAAACCATCGATCCCACGATGTCAATGCAGTGAAATGCTCCTATCGGTAATGCACCTGCGCATTATATCATGATCTATATATTCCAGATACGCTTTTTATTTGCAAAAGATGCCGCCCCAGCATAAGCCAAGGCGGCATCTTCGATCATTCATTATTCAGTTTTCCAAAAAGATTATTATGTTTTATAAAAAATTCCCTTGAAAACCTAGTTTTTTCAAGGGTTTTCGTGGTGACCCATCGGAGACTCGAACTCCGGACACCTTGATTAAAAGTCAAGTGCTCTGCCAACTGAGCTAATGGGTCGAAAAATGGCTGGGGTGGCAGGATTTGAACCTACGGATGCGGGAGTCAAAGTCCCGTGCCTTACCGCTTGGCGACACCCCAACGCAGCTTGGCCAGCCGCCAGGAGAAGGGAAAATGGGGTGAGTAGTGGGGTTCGAACCCACGACATCCAGAGCCACAATCTGGCGCTCTACCGCTGAACTATACCCACCATAAAAAAACTGGCGCGCCTGAAGGGATTCGAACCCCTGACCCACGGCTTAGAAGGCCGTTGCTCTATCCAACTGAGCTACAGGCGCATACCGCAGTCCGGCGACCCGCGCAGCAAGGTTCCCCGTTCTTGCTGACAGAATGAAATTTTACCACATGCGCCCCAGGCTGTCAATATCTTTTTTCCCTGCGCAAAAAGGGGGAAGCTCTATAAACTTCCAGCGCTTACCCAATACAGTTACCGCAAAAATCGCTCCAGCGCCTTTGATCTCACGCCGGGTTTCAATGCATATACACGCTGCACGATCTGCTCCCTGGCCTCCCTGGCGGATATAGCATGCGCCTTTTCCATAACATCCGGTCCCCAGAAATCATCCGACGGGCGGAAGGTGGTCACAGGCCAGCCATAGGGCATATTGTCTTTGGATAAGCGCATCCTCTGGCCGGATATGGTCAGGAACATGCCTGTTTGCAGTTTGGCAAGCGCCGCCTCCAGGCCTTTTCCCCCCACGGCAGCCTTGATCTCATGCAGCGCGGCCTCCCCCTTCTCCTGCACATACCGGCAGATGGACCGCTCCAACTGGCTCATATGGCCTTCCCGGTACACTTCCCCATATGTTTGGCCATGCCTCTTGGCCGCAATGAAACAGGGAGCCCATTCCCGGGTTAGATAGCCGCCTTTTTGAAAGAACAGCTTGCCATAGCCGATATCGCTTTCCTCTGTCAGCACCCGCATGCGCCATGCCCATGGATCGGTTTCCGGGTCACCGGTATGCCACTGGATATTGCTGCCGAAATAATCGCTCAGCGCGAATATCCCCTCGCCGTTATCCCCGCCGATGGAAAAGCCGGCTTGCCGGAGGGCTGCGCAAAAATCGCCATACCCATGGATCGTATCAAACATCATGCTGCAATGCCCCTCTCACAAGCAAAGGCCGTCTTCCGCCGTCTCCACTTTTCCAAAGGCCCGCAAAAAGCGCAGGTTGCGCAATAGGATATCGGTCTTCCACCAATTTTCACTGATGGCAAATGCCCTTTCATAGCCTTCCCAACCCCAGGTGAGGTTCCACACGCCCTGATCGTTGCGGGTATCCGCCAGCCATTCCAGTTCCTTTTCCGTAAGCTCCCGAAGGTCCCCATACAGGGGATGCGCTGGCGAATGAATGAAGTCCGAGGGCCTGCAGGCATAGCCGTTCCAGTTATCCTGATCCTTGAGAATCAGCCGGCTTGCCTGGCGGAGAATCTCATCTTCCACAGCCGGCAAAGGGAAAGAATCCTGAAGCTTTGCCTGCTTGATCCAGCTTACCATCGTTTCCAGGCACAAAAGGGGATGCATGGAAAGGTCCGGCGCCCCAAGGAAGGCTTCCATGAGCTCCTGGGCGATTTGCCTGCACTTTTTGAACAGGAGGGAATCCCTTGGCGCAAAATACAGCGCAGCTCCCGCCAGGATGGCGGTAGGGTTATACTCACTGTGGCTGGTGCTTTGGGACCCTGATTGCCACCAGGGGGCGTGAGGATAATCATCATTGGAGGGCACAACGTTCATCCAGCGGTCATCCTCCATATCCGCGCCGCTGTCCAGATACTGAAGCATTCCCCAGGGGAGGGGATGATTCTTAAAGGTAAATCCGGTCTCCAGCAGAATATTTGCCGCCGTACCCGTTTGGATCGGTGAAGAACAAGGGTTCCAGGCATCCGCCTCCAAGGCGTTCCCAAAGCCCCCATCCGCGTTTTGATAGGCGGACAGCGCATGTATCACCTGCTCAAAGGATTCATGCTCAAAATGTAACTGCCAGCGGTACAAATCCAATGGCCGGGCATTGCGGTACACGAACAGGCGGATGCGGCGAAAATCCTCGCGGGATAGCATCACTGACTTCCCCCTTCTTTTGCAACGGAAGTGCGGTTACTTTATCCCATTCTACGCCCCATTTTTTCCCACGTCAACCCATGACAATTTTTGCACACATAAACAAAAGGCCCTTTAGTTTAGATGGATGAATCTGGACGCATTCAAAGGGCCATGCTATAATACATCGTATAAACAATCAAAAATGCGCGGCCAGGCTGGAGCACGCAAGGAAACAAAGCATGCGCGTCAGGAGGTTTCATATGAATCTTAAAAAGTACGAATTCTGGTTCATTGCCGGAACACAATCCCTTTATGGGCCGGAAACCATCAAGGAAGTGGAGCGCCATTGCCAGGTCATTACCGAAGGCCTGAACAAAGACAACGCCATTGTGAGCACAGTGGTGTTCAAAGGCGCGGTGCTGGATTCCGCTTCCATCCTCCGGGTCATTCAGGACGCCAACAATGCCCCCTCCTGTGCGGGCATCATCGCCTGGATGCATACCTTCTCTCCCAGCAAAATGTGGATCGCAGGCCTTTCCCGGTTGCAAAAGCCCTACCTGCACCTGAATACGCAGTTCAACCGCGATATCCCCTGGAATGAAATCGACATGGATTTCATGAACACCAACCAGTCCGCTCACGGTGACCGGGAGCACGGCTTCATCGGCGCGCGCCTGCGGCTTCCCCGCAAGATCATTGCCGGCCACTGGGAGGATGCAAAGGTGCGCACCCGCATCGGC
>JAEWWY010000550.1 GCA_023458835.1 Bacillota bacterium | reverse complement strand
CTGCAATGTCAAGCAGCTTGGCTTCCCGTTTGTCCTGGTGCTGGGCCAAGGCATCTGCCCGCATGACGGCAATCAATTGCCGCAACCGCGCCTCTCCGATGCGGCTTAACCAGCGCAGCACGTTTTTTTCTTTGGCGGGGATAACGGCATCATGATATAGTACCAGTTCCCCGACGGTTTGAAGGGTCTGGTTGTCAAAGCGGAGCCGGGCCATGATCTCTCCGGCGAGTCGGAGGCTTTCCTGGGGATGGCCGCAAAAATGGCCTGTTCCCTGTTCATCCCTGAAAAAACAGGCGGGTTTGCCGGCGTCATGCAGCAGCATGGTAAGGCGGAGCACAGGCTCCGGTGGCATAGCCGCCATTGCCTGCAAGGTGTGCTCCCATATATCCAGGTGGTGGTATGGGCTATGCTGTGCATGGCTGTGCATTGGTGCAAGCTCCGGCAGAACCACGTACAGCACGGGCGCATGCTCCCTTAACACGTCCGCCGCATATGCGCCCGCGATCAGGCGCATCAATTCCTCCCGGATGCGCTCCGGGGCGATCAAAAGAAGGCGGTCTTTTAAGCCATGCAGGGCTTGCGCCGTTTTTTCCTCGATGGCAAAACCGTAGGTGGCGGAAAACCGCAGCGCCCGCATGATCCGCAGCGCGTCTTCTTGAAAGCGCGCGTCCGGATCGCCTACGCAGCGGATGATTTTGCTTTTAATATCCTCCGCGCCGCCAAAAACATCATACAGCCCCCTTTGAGAATGGTACGCCATGGCGTTGACCGTGAAGTCACGGCGGCTCAAATCTTCCTTCAAACCGGCCACAAAGGATACGCTGTCCGGCCGGCGGCTGTCGGTGTAGATCCCCTCTGTACGATAGGTGGTTACTTCATAGGAGGTATGATTCAGCATGACGGTTACGGTGCCATGCCTGATTCCCGTTTCAATCACCCGCCGCCCGGAAAATACACAAAGCGTCTGTTCCGGCCTGGCGTTGGTGCATACATCCCAGTCGTGGGGGGAAAGGCCCAAAAGGCTGTCCCGCACGCAGCCGCCTACGGTCCAGGCTTCAAAGCCGGCCGACTCCAGCTCCTGTATCAGAAAGGCAACGTCCCGGGGAAGATCGATCATGCGCTCAACGCCTTTATAAACGGCTTATTCCTCGATACTTTTTTGTTCGCTG
Organism: Bacillota bacterium; assembly: GCA_023458835.1. GTDB lineage: Bacteria > Bacillota > Clostridia > Christensenellales > Aristaeellaceae > JAEWAH01. The sequence continues at coordinate 4,421 of JAEWWY010000550.1, read as the reverse complement.
TCTTTGGATGCATCGGTTGCTTCGGGCTCCGGCTTTATAAGTTCAAACCGCCCGGTTTTGATAAGAAACCATTCTTTTGCCATATCCAGCAAAAGCCCAAGCAGCGATACCGCCGCCACGGCAATGAGAATATACAGCCACAGGGAAAGGCTGCCAACCGCGCTCTCCTTGAAAAGCCGGGCCAGGAGCATGAAGGCCAGCAGCACAACCCAGATCAACGCGTCCAGCAGCCGGTAGACAGGCTTTTTCACAAAGCGGATGTCTCCGCCGCAAGCGCGGCAGCGGAAGGTTTGCATCAGGATGCCATCCTTTTGAAAGTACCGCTTGAGGAATTCCCCGCAGCTTACAGCCGGCTTGTGGACGCAGTTTTCACTCATCCGGGATGCCTCCTTTTCAATGTATCTCATTCATGCTATCATACATAATACGTCATTTTCTGATGCTTGTCCAGATTTTCCCTAAAAACACGCAATGGCATTTTCGATGATGAATATTTTTTGGAAATGGAACTGCGATACAACTTTTATGCCGCCTGAACCGTATTACCAGTGAAAAGGCAAGCCTTTCCAAACGCACAATACCTTCGGAGGACAGTCATGGTTGATGAGGTCACCTTCACCATGGAATCGGCCGCTCATTTGCCTGCGCTTTACAGAATCTGCATGAGCATTCTCCATTCGGATGCCGACGCGCAGGACGCTGTGCAGCAGGGTCTGTTAAAAGCATGGGCAAAACGGGCAGGCGCCCGGCCGGAACACTTTCGCGCCTGGCTGACGCGTATCACCATCAACGAATGCCGCAACATACAGCGCTACCGCAAACGGGTATACCCTGTGGATGGCGTTGTGGATGTACGGAACTTTGAACCTCCGGACAGGACGCTGTATGAAGCCATCGGCGCGATGAGGGAGAAGCTGCGCATTCCGCTTTTGCTCAAGTACCGGGAAAATTACTCCGAAAAGGAGATTGCGCAGATCCTTCAAATACCCCTTTCCACGGTGAAAAGCCGCCTGTACCAGGCGCGTTTGACGCTTATAAAGTCTTTGGAGGATATGGAGGTGGCGTTTGAATGAAGCGGAAGGTCGTCTTGTCCCAGGCGCTTGGCCGGCTGTATCCTTCCATGCCGGTGGATTTTGAAGCAAGAACGCTTCGCATGCTCAAAGAATTGGCTGAAAACAAGGAGGAACGAATTGTGAAGAAAAAGATATCTCTGGGTTTGGTGCTGGCCGCCGCCCTGATCATGCTGCTCATGGGGGTGGCCCTGGCGCTGACACAGTTTGGCATCTGGGATTTTGTCAAGGACTACGGCGAGACGCCGCTGCCGGAAGCGGCAACCATGGTGCAGACGGAATTTGGGGAAAAGACCTTCCCCTTGAGCGACAATGCTACTGTTACCTTGAAGGAAGCAATCAGTGACGGGCTGATGGGGTCCATCGTGGTGGAGTACCGCACGCCGGAGGGAACATACCTGTACGCACCGGATTCCATGCAGAAGACCGATCCGGTGATTTACGGGGAGCAGGTTACCCAGGAAGAGGTTTTTCAAAAGTATGGGCCCTTTTACCATGCCAGGGACGAGAAAATCGGCGTGCTGGTGGATGGTGTGGTGCAGCCGTTAGACTCGGACTATGGCTGGACACCGGTTAAGATGGCGGACAATGTGCTGCTGGTACACCTAAGCTTCTGCCTGCAGGGCATTGATCCAAACAATTTGGTGTACAACCCGGGTATTTTTAAAATGGAGAGTCTGGACTGGGAGCAGCGGCAGCGCCTGGCGGTGGATGTCCCGCTCAAGCTGGAACTGAACGCCGACAAGTGCGTGACGGTGACTCCGAAGTTGCCGGATACGGCCGTGGCGTTGGGCATCAAGGCTGTAACCGTGGCCAGCACCCCCTTGACCCTGGCTGTAAAGGTGCAGCTTGAAACGCTGGAAGCGAACGGGCTTTTTTATGGCTTCCAGGCACAAGACGAGGCTGGAAAAGAACTGGAAACCAGCTTTTTATCCTCCTTTGCCGGCTATGCAGATAAAGAGGCAAAAAGCATTACGCGCGGCTATGCTCCTGTGGAATCCTTGCCGGATGCCATATACATACAGATCAAGGCAAATGGTTCGACAGGGGAAGAACAGAAAATAGGCGAGCCGGTAAAGATCCAGCTTCGCTAAGCTGTCCGCAAGGACAAAGCTCCAAAAACAAAAGGGCGGCTCCGGACCATGGGGCCGTCCTTTTCATGCCTGCATGATAGGATATTTGTCCGGATAAACGTTAGAAATGCGCGCGGTCGGTAGGATTGTTGAGCACGCCGAAGGCTACCAACGCGGCCAGCAGTGCTTCCACAATCGCCTGCCATGTTTCATTGCTGATGCCAAGTAAATCGTAGAGGCCATAATTGCTGAAAATCAGGCCTATCAGGCCCAAAAGTGACGCCCAGGCAGCCTTGGAACGCCAGCGGTTTTGCGTTTCCTGCATGATCCCCTCTCCTTTCTCAAATCTTCATGCAATTGTATGCGCAATATGCGGGAAAATTGCTTGTTCAGGAACAGAGGGAGCAGGCGGATGGAGCTTGGACAAATGTTTACATGTATTTCTTCTACTTGCCATTTGAAGCGCATACCGTTTATCAACAATGCTCCGGTGAACGGTTGAGCATTCCAACGGAATGTGGAGGAATGAGTTATGAAGCATCCCATCTGCCGCCTGCTGGTGATCCTTTTGATCTGTCTGATCGTCCCAGGTGTATCCCTTGGCGAAAAGTACAACGACAGCGTAGACCTTCCCGGTTTTTCACTGGTGGATTATCCTGCCACCACTGCTGCGTCTCACGTCACTGTTCAGTTTGCCGGCGAGGATGGCTATACCTATGTGCTGGAGCACCAGTACAAAGGGGTTTGGCTTGCCACAAAATCCACCAAACTGTCGGGCACATCCGGCACTTTTGCGGTGGACTGCCTGCCCGGCACCAACAAGTTTGTGCTGCGCAATTTTGGCCAATCCCGCAAGGCCAAAAGCTCCATCGCCTTTACCATCCGGTGTACCGGAGGGACCGATGCTCCCGACACGGTGATGCTGCCGACCCCCACACTGCGCAAGGGGAGCAAGGGCGCCGCGGTAAAGGCTTTGCACCAGGTATTGCAGGATATGGGCTTGTATGACGGTCCGTTGTCCACTACCTTCACAGAAACCACCCGAAAGGCGGTAATCGCAGCCCAGGAGCTGTTTGCCATCACCCAGGACGGCATTGCCGGGCCGCAGACGCTGCACTACCTGGACCTGACAGAATACAGCGTGCCCGCCGGCTCCCTTGGCGGCACCTCCTCCGGCAATACGGGAACAGGGACTGCCAGTACAGGCTATCTTAAGATAGGCGCCCGGGGGGATGAGGTGCGCAAGCTGCAAAAAAGGCTGAAGGCGCTGGGCTACGAAACAGGGCCCATCGACGGCATCTTTGGCGATATCACGAACAGCGCGGTGATCCTGTATCAGAAAAACTGCCGTATCGAGCAGGATGGTATCGTGGGACCCATTACCTGGGGGAAATTGAATAAGGGCGCCGCATCCCTTATTCCCGATCCGCCAAAATCGCAATACCTGAAAAAAGGCTCCCGCGGCCAGGATGTGGCCACTGTCCAGGCCAGGCTGCTTGTATTGGGATACTTAAACGATGATGCCGATGGGATCTTTGGCAAGCTGACCCATGCCGCGGTGGTTCATTTTCAGGCAGATCAGGGGATCAAGGTAGATGGCATCGTGGGCCCGGTTACCTATGGCCGGCTGTTTCCATAATAAAAGGCCCGCTCTTGCCTTTTTGGGATAAGGGCGGGCTGATATTTTCTGTTCAGCTCTCAGGTCCGGGGTATCCTCCCGTGGGAGATTTTGTTCCCGGCGCGGCATTGGGCAGGCTCCCTGATAAGGCTTCCCAGGCTTTCACGGTCTGCTCCATGTACTGGCCGGTGGTCAGCCCCTGGCGGGCGGCGCGGATGCACAAGTCCTGATAAAATTGCCTGTCCAGCCGGAGGCATACACAGATTTTATCCGGCGGGCAGGCCCATTCCCTATCGAAGTCCTGGGTATCGGTAAACAAGTTGCTTTTCAAACTCCTCCCTCCCCAGGCATCCTATGAGGGGCAATCCAGGGTGGTTCCTGACAGTATGGTGGCATGCTTGCCACAAAATGTTACACGGAGCCGTTACAATGAATGTTTATGCCAGGCTTCGCTATATGTCATCCTGAGGGCTATGCCTGAAGGATCTTGCCCGGCGCCCAAATACAGGATCCTTCGTCGCTTCACGACTCAGGATGACAGGACGCAGAACTTGATTTGTTTCCATTAAAAGTTTCCCGGGAGGGGCGCGGGGAGGGCTTCTTTTGCAAAAGAAGCCCTCCCCGCGCCCCTCCCGGGAAACTTTTAATGGAAACAAATCA
>JAEWWY010000549.1 GCA_023458835.1 Bacillota bacterium | reverse complement strand
GGCGGGGTCCAGGGGCAGCGCCCCTGGGAAGTACGAGGCATGTTGGCGTGCTGGACGGGATTCGGGCGCTGTGCGTGTTCCTTGTGGCTTGGTTCCATGTATGGCAGCAAAGCTGGCTGACGCCCTATGCGGCTTTGTTCGGGGAAAAAATCAGCCTGGATTTTGTGGTGCGCAGCGGGGACATTTTTGTGGACGGGCTGATACTGCTCAGCGGCTTTCTGCTGTTTCTGCCCTACGCAAGGCACAAGGCGGAGGGGGAGGCGCTGCCATCCATACGGGAATTCTACATCAAGCGTGTAATGCGCATTGTTCCCTCCTATTATTTCTGCATTTTCATCATGCTGTTCTTCGTGGCCATCCCCCAGGGGAAGTATCCTTCCCTGGCCGCGCTGCTCAAGGATGTGGCAATGCACCTGACCTTCACCCACACGCTGACGCCGGCCACCTATCTGCACACGCCGCTGAACGGCGCGCTGTGGACGCTGGGAGTGGAGGCGCACGCCTATCTGGTCTTCCCCCTGCTGGCCAGGGGCTTTTTGAAAAGGCCGTTCCTCACGGCATCGCTGATGATGGGCGCGGCCTTTCTCTACCGGGGCCTTGTGCAGCTTTATGTGACGGATACCGCCATGTGGTTCAACCAGTTCCCTGCGTTTTTGGACGTTTACGCGCTGGGCATGCTGGGCTCCCTTGCGTATGTGGCCTTGGCAAAGAAATATAAAGGGCCGCACATTTTGATCCGGCTTTTTGCGACGGCCCTTGCCTGCGCGGCGGTATACTGGGTGATCCTGCTGATGAAAGCCCAGGCAGCCTCCGGCGGGGAAGGCATCCGCCTGTCCCAAATGAACCAGCGGTTTTTTCTGGCGGCGGCGCTGTCTGTTTTCATGCTGGGGCTGGCTTTTGCCTTCAAGGGCGTGCGGATTTTATTCGCCAATCCCATGATGAAGTTTCTTTCCGCCATTTCCTTCAACTATTATATCTGGCATCAAACGCTGGCGGTGTGGCTGAAGGAGTGGCGCATCCCGCCTTACACAGCGCAGCTTCCCAACCAGGCGGGGGAGCTGCCTTGGCAGATACAGTACACGCTGCTGTGCTTTGGCCTGGCGATTTTGCTGGCATCGGCGCTGACGTACGGGCTGGAAAAGCCCGCGGCGGCGCTTGTCCATACATTATTTCATAGGAGGCCCAAAACAAATGAAAGATCCGCGGATGATTCAATTGGCGCATAACCTGGTGAACTATTCCTGCCGCGTGCAAAATGGGGAAAAGGTACTGATCGAGTGCACCGGCGTGCCCGAGGAGTTTACGGCGGCGCTGGTAACAGAGGTATACAAGGCGGGCGGCATCCCCCTGGTCCATTTGAAGTCGCTCCGGGTGGAGCGGGCCATGGCCATGGGCTATACCAAGGAACAGCTTGACATGATGGCCAAGTACGATGCCCTGCGCATGAAGGAATGCCGGGCGTATATCGGGGTTCGGGCCGGGGACAACAGCTTTGAAAGCTCCGACGTGCCGGGGGCGAATTTGTCCCTGTACAGCAAGCATTATGTGCAGCCCGTGCATTCCAACATCCGGGTGCCTGATACCAAGTGGGTGGTGCTGCGCTACCCTGTACCCAGCATGGCCCAGCAGGCCGGCATGAGCACCGAAGCCTTTGAGGACCACTATTTCAACGTATGCAACCTGGACTACGGCAAGATGAGCCGGGCCATGGACCATTTGGTGGACCGCCTCAAGAAAACGGATAAGGTGCATATTGTAGGCGAGGGTACTGATTTGACCTTCTCCATCAAGGGCCAGCCCGCCATCAAGTGCGCCGGTGAGCTGAACATTCCGGATGGGGAAGTGTTCAGCGCGCCCCTTCGCGAATCGGTGAACGGCGTGCTTCACTACAACACCCCCAGCCTGTACCAGGGCCGCACGTATGAAAACATCCGCCTGGTATTCAAGGACGGGAAGATTGTGGAGGCCACCGGCAGCGATACAAAGCGCATCAACGAGATCTTCGATACCGATCCGGGAGCCCGCTTCATAGGCGAATTTGCCATCGGCGTAAACCCTTACATCACATCCGCCATCAAGGATACGCTGTTTGATGAAAAGATCGCCGGCTCCTTCCATTTTACGCCGGGCAACTGCTATGACGAGTGCCCCAACGGCAACAAGAGCGCCATCCATTGGGATCTGGTGTGCATCCAGACCCCGGAATACGGCGGCGGGGAAATGTACTTTGACGGGGAACTGGTCCGCAAGGATGGGCTGTTCGTGGCAGAGGAGTTGAAGTGCCTGAATCCCGAAGCGCTGAAGTAATGCCGCATTTTGCGAAAAATTTAACAATACTTCATGAAAAAGGCCTGTAAAGCTCTTGCAAAAACAGGGAAAATTCTGTACAATCATGGGTGGGGCCAAGCATGATATAGGAGGGAAAGCAATGTCTGCGAAAGTAGGTATCAACGGATTCGGCCGTATCGGCCGTTTGGTTTTCCGTGCTGCCATGGAAAACAAAAAGGTGGACGTGGTCGCCATTAACGATCCGTTTATCGACCTGGATTACATGGTATATATGCTCAGGTACGACACGGTGCACGGCCAGTACAAGGGCGAGATTTCCGTCAACCACGAGAACAACACCCTGATCGTGGATAAAAAGCCCATCAAGATTTACGCCTGCAGGGATCCCAAGGAAATCCCCTGGAAGGAAGCCGGCGCGGAATATATTGCCGAGGCTACCGGCGTGTTCACCTCCCAGGAAGGCGCTTCCTCCCACTTTGCGGGCGGCGCCAAGAAGGTTGTTATCACCGCTCCCGCCAAGGACAAGGAAACCCCCATGTTCGTGATGGGCGTCAACCATGAAAAGTACACCAAGGATATGACGGTCGTTTCCAACGCTTCCTGCCCCACCAACTGCCTGGCCCCCTTGGCCAAGGTCATCCATGACAAGTATGGCATCGCCGACGGCCTCATGACCACCGTGCATGCCACCACCGCCACCCAGAAGACGGTCGACGGCCCCTCCAACAAGGACTGGCGCGGCGGCCGCGGCGCGGCGTTCAACATCATCCCCTCCTCCACCGGCGCGGCCAAGGCCGTGGGCGTGGTCATTCCCGAATTGAAGGGCAAGCTTACCGGCATGTCCTTCCGCGTGCCTACCGCCGACGTGTCCGTGGTGGACCTGACCGTCAATTTGAAGACCCCCGCCTCCATGGATGAGATCAAGGCCACCATGAAGGAAGCTGCCCAGAGCGAACGCTGGGCGGGCATCATCGGCTATACCGAGGACGCCGTTGTTTCCAGCGACTTCATCCATGATGCCCGTACCTCCATCTTCGACGCCACCGCCGGCATCAGCCTCACCCCCACCTTCGTGAAGCTGGTTGCCTGGTATGACAACGAGTGGGGCTACAGCAACAAGGTGGTAGACCTCATCGACCATATGGCGAAGGTAGACGCGAAGTAATACTTGCATCGCTTTCAATGAAAAACCCCCTTGCTTCTGGGTATCAAACAGAGCAAGGGGGTTTTTGATCATGAAAAAGAGGTTTGATACCAATTCAGAGCTTTAATGCGTCTATGAGCAATGCTCTGAAAGTGAATACGGTTCCGCCAATTGTCATCCCTCACTGCGTGAAGGAGCCTGCTTTTTCGTGCTGCTAAAAGATCCTTCGCCGCTGCGCTTCTCAGGATGACGGCGAGCGAAGCTGCTTGTATTCTATACGCCGGCATTCATCGGTGCATGGATGAATGGATGATATGAAGCAGCGCGATACTGCCCTGAAAACAAGGTGGAATGTGCCGGGCTGTTAGGCAGGCGAACGCAGTTCGCCCCTACGGCGTAAAGCGTGTATTGGATTTTCTTCCGGCGCCCATCCGCTCCGGCAGCGAAGTCAACAAACACCTGGCATCGTAGGGGCGATTATCAATCGCCCGCCCGGCAGAAGCAGAAAGTGTGTCTGGGATCGGGAAATTCTATACGGCGCTCATTTTCATTCCTTGGGTGGGGCGCATCATGGGCAATCATTTATCTTTTTCGTATCGGATGATATCACTTACTTCGCAATCAAGAATGAAGCAAAGCACATCCAAAGTCTTTGTGCTGATTGCTTCACCATGCTTCATGCGGTGTATTGTATTTGCCGATAGGCCTTGCTTGAATATCAGTTGGTATTCTGTTATGCCCTTTTTAAGCAGCGTAGAGAAAAAAGGTTCATACGATATCATGCACATCACCAATACGATTTTGTCCAACTTGGTATTTTCATCAGGATCAATATATTGAGCACAATAGGTGTATTCGAATAAAGAGGCTGCGTGGCTTTGGCTGTCCCATAAACGCTGTTTCTTAAGGCAAGGAAAGCGGAAATAATTATTTTCCTTTCTCTATCCATCAATGCTTTGCTCAGCCGTTCGAATGAGCTCGCTTAAGGGCATTTCAAACGCCTGCGCAATTTTCCATAGTGTTTCCATGTTTGCTGTCTTGCGGCCTGCCTCTATCATTGACAAATGGCTTCTTGCTATATTGGCAAAGCCGCTTAATACTTCCTGCGACATGCCTTTGCTTGTTCGAAGCTGCCGAATGATTTTTCCGATAGCGGAAGGATCGTATTTTTTCATATCCCAGCACCTCTTGATGGATAGTGTAGGAGTACAAATTGAAAAGAATGTCTGCGATAGTAGACAATAATGGATTTTTGTGCTATCATTCCCATGAGGGAATGCGGGTTATCGATATCTGCGGATATATAAAGCGCAAGGTGGTATCTATGGGGTGTGATACCAAGCGGGCATTTGCTGAACAAGGGATTGCTGTGCTTCACCCGCCGGAAGCACAAAAAGAGCGTATAATCCTACTTTAATAGAAGGTGCGGCATCTTCGCCGCACCTTACTCCACTGCATTCCACCTATAAACAACCTTGAACCTGGGAGAGGGCAAGGAACTTAACAAGCTCCTTGGATTCAGCAGGTACTTCTCCGTTTGCAGGAAGAGGCAGAGGCTTTTGCAGGCAGGAATTGGCACATGGG
>JAEWWY010000548.1 GCA_023458835.1 Bacillota bacterium | reverse complement strand
TCTTGGCCCAAATTTCATCGAACTCGTGCCGTATGTAGTAATTATATCCAGTTTTCGTCAATCATAGTGACCGCAGTCATATTCATTCCTGCGAAAATCACCGCACATGTCGCTGATTTTCGATCTAGAATCAGAGGGCTTCGGCCCTCCGATACCTCCCGGGGGTTTGTTGATGGTCTGGGCAACGCCTGGCCCGCAGGGCTTGGCGCTGCCCTTTTCCATACCGCTCGGGCCGGTCAAAAGCGCACAATATTAGAGAACATTTGTTTGCATATTTCTCTTCGCCTGTGGTACAATGGGGGCGAGGTGATTCGCTTGGCAAATGTGCTCCTTCGCCAAAGCATGGAATTGGGTGAAAAGCTCTATCAGATGCGCGAGGATGCCCGCTACGACGTATCGGATGACGACAGCGCCGTCATTCCCGATCTGTCCGCCATCAAAGCCTCCATACAGAGCAAGCCTGTCCCGCCCAAGGTGCCGAAGGTATTCCTGGCAAACGACTGCGTTTTCAACTGCGCCTACTGCGATTGCCGCCTGGGCAACGAATGCAAGCGCCGCTATGTGATGACGCCGCGGGAGCTGGCGGATATCTCTGTGCGGGAGGCTACGGCGGGCGGGCGGGGCATCTTTATCACGTCGGCGATCTACAGGAACCCGGATTATACCGAGGAATTGATCATCAAAACCCTCAAGCTCATCAGGAACGAGCATCTGTTCGGCGGCTATGTGCATGCCAAAATCATGCCCGGCGCCGATCCCGCGCTCATCCGCGAGGCCGGGAAATACGCCGACAGGCTGAGCGTGAATATTGAGGTCGCAAAAAGCGAGGGGTATGCGAGGATCGCCAGGCAAAAGAACAAAAACAACATCCTGGCTCCCATGGGAAGGATCAGCGAATTGATCTCGGAGGCCCGCTCCGCCGCCGGGGGACGGCGGCCCCGCTTTGCCACGTCCCAGACCACACAATTGATGGCCGGCAGCACCGGGGAGGACGACCGCACCATCCTGGCGCTTTCCAGCGCCCTGTACCGAAAATACGGCCTGAAAAGAGTATATTATACGGCGTTCCATTACGGGCGGCCGGCTGCGGGATACGACCTGCCCTTCACAGACACGCCCTCCTGGCGGATGAGCCGCCTGTACCAGGCCGACCGCCTGATGCAATTGTACGGCTTTGCGCCCGATGAAATCGTGCCCCCGCAGGCGCCCTATCTTTTGGAGGACATTGATCCCAAGGCCGCCTATGCGCTGCGCAACCTGCACCTTTTCCCTGTGGAGGTAAATACCGCCGACTATGAAACGCTGCTGCGGGTGCCGGGCATCGGCATCATCTACGCCAAACGGATCATTGAGGCAAGGCGGTACTGTGCCGTCACCTTCGGCGTTTTGCGGAAAATCGGGGTATCGCTCAAGCGCTGCCGCTACTTCATCCTTTGCAACGGCCAAAAGGCGGAAGCGGCGGACCCGGACCCCATATCCCTCCGGGGCCTGATGAGCGGCCAGGGCGGCTGTCAGCAGCTATCGCTGCTGACATGATGCCGTGGCCGCATCACCCCACAATGGCCTGAAACGTAAGGACCCGGGCAAGTCACCTGTTTTCTTCGATCACTTTGGTCAAAATGCCGCCAAGCTCCCTTGCGCATGTGCCGCCGTCCATGCTGCCGCCAAAGAACCGGTTCAGTAAGCCTTCCAACGATGTTTCGTACAGCGAATGGTCGACCCAGCTTGTCTCGCTTTCCTCAAGATACCGGCGGTAGCCGGCAAGCCATTCCCCGCTCACCGCCCACTTCAGCGCGTCCAATGTTTTCAGCCCCGCCTCACTGGCCTGAATCAGGCTGTCGATGTTTCTTTTTTCCGCCTCGTCCTCCACGGCGCCGCGCCTTTTATTCAACTCCTCGATCTCCTTGGTGTGCATTTTTTTGAGCATATTGTAGTCCCGTTCGGGCACCGGCTGCGCGTCCGTAAAGAGCCCGGCCCCGTCCTCCACGGGAAAATTTCTTGCGTAATAGTCAAGGAATATCTGCGCGTCTTGGGCATTCAGCGAGTAGGGGTTGATGACAAGCGCGCTTCCAGTAAACAAAAGCTGCGGCTTCATGCCCTCAAACAGGCGAAGGGGGATGGGCGTAAAGTCGTTCACGAGCTCATGTCCGGCCATGTGCCGCCCGCCGGGCAAAACAGTGGCGGTGAGCGTAAATAAATAATCCGGCGTGGCGTTCACACGGTAACGCCTGGGTGGATTATGACCGTTTAAGACCGGCGGCTCATATGGGCGGCCTGTGATGGGTGCACCGGGGGGCAACGACCGCAACTGCTTCACGCCCTCAAGCAGGGCGCCCAATTCCGCTTCCTTGCCAAGCGCCGCCTCTTCGTCCGCCTGAACCAGCGCGCAATACCCGCCGATCAGTTGATCCATCAAGGCATTGCTTGCGCTGGATGGACTGATTGCAAACAGCGTTATGCCTTCCTCGTGTGCCTTTAAGCCGTATGTTTCATCAAAGCCCAGGCAAAAGGCGATAAACTCCCCGTAGGTTTTGGGCAGCTCCGCTTCAGTGATGCCCAGCCGCGATGCCGCATACCGGCTGTAGGCGGGCGTTTGGTTGTTTATAGACACAGGCAGCGCGGCGATGGTTTCCCCCGAGGTGAGCTTTTGGGCAATGAAGGGGTACAGCTTCCCCATGCGCTCCTTAAGCTGCTCCGTTGCATCCAGCGGAATAAAGTATCCTTTTTCCACGGCGTTGTCCAGCACAGGCCCCAAAGGCAGCTCCAGCACGTCATATTCCGGGGAGGCGATGGTCATTTGCGTTGCAAACAGCTCCTGAACCTGATGCGGATAAATGGTTCGATGGTCAAACAGGATCTGCGGATGCTCCGACACAAACCGGAATTCATCGATGCCAAGATTGCTCACGGCCACCTTCAGCTCCCTGCGGACAGGCGCCGCCGCACTGATGTCCATCAACTCCACGCCCTTGTACACAATGGCAAGCTTCCCAGAAGGCAGTATGGAAAACAGGCGGACGTAATTTTGCTGAGGCCAGTAGCCCACGACCGATTTTGATCCGTCTTCCAAAAGCGCAACGATTTCGTTGCCCACAAAGAGGATGACGCGGTCAAGCACATGGTCGTACAATATGTCCAGAATGCCGTTGGCTATCCGCGTATCCAGCGCCTGCTCTTCCCCCGTTTCGGGGTTCAAGGCAAGCACGCTCCCTTCGCCGTACAGGTTATGGACCTTTAGCAGCAGCAATTGCCCGTCACGATAGGGCGAAATATCACTGATATCGGATGCCAGCGGGGCGGAACGCGCGCCTGTATGCATATCAAAGCGGTAGAGCGTGGAATAGCTCTCTTTGTTCCTGTCCATCAGCGCGTATAGCTGTCCGTTTAAAACGGCCGCCTTGTGTATATACGGACCGTTTTCGGTCGGATCCTCAAACGTGTAATCCAGCCAGCATAAACCGCTCATCGTTGCCTGCCTTGCCGCCGGTTCAACGGCGTACAGCGCCCCCGTTTCAAAATTCAGGGCATAAAGGTCTTCACCGCTTGCGGCCAGGAGGTTCACGCCCGAAGCAGCTTCCCGGATATCATCCGGATCACCGACCCCTCGCAATATATTCTTTTCCTTCGCCTGCTCCGGGGTGACAGACTCGTATTCGGGATTCCTGTTGATCAGGGGGAGCTCTTCCACCGTATTCTTTTCTTCATTCAGCCTGAACAGGTTCATGTCATACCCAAGCATGTACAGCGTGCCGCCGGCGGCGGCCGCCGCCCGAATGTTTGCGGCCTTCCCGCTTTTGTCCGGCACAGGTATGGCTGCCTGCGCCGCGGCACACAGAAAAACATGGGATATCAGCAGCATGAAAGCAACGCGCCTTTTCACCCAGCTTCACTCCTTATGCAAAAGCTCGTTCCGCTTTTTCCACATTGTACCATAGTAAGAAGAGGGTTTAAAGAACCGTAGGAGTAATTTACAATATGGCGCCTGCCGATGGCATCCTTTGAAACACTTCCCAAACAAACCAACCTTTCTCAAAAACTTTTTCCGGCGGATGAGGATTTCAGCCCTCATCGCGTCTAATCCATGTAACGCGTTACGGCCAGGCGAATATGAGGTGAAATGCATGATCGGCAAAAAGGATTTTGTGGCGCTGGTGGATGAAAAGAGCGGCATGCTCTACCGGGTGGCGCGCACGATCCTTCGCAATGACGAGGACTGCGAGGATGCCTTGCAGGAAGCGATGCTCAAAGCATGGGAAAGCAGGCAGAAGCTGCGGGACCTTTCCCTGTTTGGCACGTGGATTACCCGTATCCTGATCAATGAATGCCATACGCTGATTCGAAGAAAGCGCAAATACCTGCTTCGGGATGAAGTGGAGGCGGCTTTACCCTCCCGCGCCCCTGACCCGGCGCTGCAATGGGCATTGGAAGGCCTGCCCGAAAGGCTGCGCCTGCCACTGGTGCTGCACTATCTGGAAGGCTATACCTACGAGCAGGTTGCCCGGATGCTTCACATCCCTGAAAGCACGGTCCGAAGCAGGCTGAGCCGGGCACGTGATACGCTCCGCATGGAAATGGAAGGGGAAAAGGAGGCGTGGCTTCATGAGGCGCAATGAACTGAAAAATGCGTTTGGCCCGATTCCCGATGATTGCTACCACGCATTGATGACTGCGGCATACGGCTTAAAGGAGGAAACGGTTGTGAAGAGAAAGATATCGTTTGTGCTGGTGATGGTTCTGGTCCTGGTGCTGGCGGCCGGGGTGGCGCTTGCGCTGACTTCCCTGCGGGACACCGGGCGGCAGATTGTGCAAACGGAACAGGAGGCGGGCTACTTTGAGGACTGGCCCGCGGAAAAGAAAACGGCGCTGGTCACCGCGCTGGCGGAGCAGGGGTATGTGAAAAAGACCGAAGCGGTGGAGAAGCTGCTCGCCGGCAAGCTAAAGGATGCGGAAGCCGGAAAAACCGCCGATGAGGCCCTGAGCACGTTTACAGGGCGGGAGGTTTCCGAAATCAGCTTCATGATCATCATGGAGGCAGCCTGGGGGCCCTTTGATCAATGGTCCAAGGAGGAACAGGCCTGGTATTCCCAATTGATGATAGACATGGGCTTGCAAAAGGAAGACCATACCTTGTATGTGCTGCCGGAAGGCCCGGTGGATGAAGCAAAGGCCATCGCAATCGCCCGCCGGGAGATTGCCAAGGCCTACGGGATAGAAGAAAGCGTACTGGACGCCTACGACGTGACCACCTCCTTCCAGGTGCCGGAGGATTCCGTGGCGACCGGCGATAAGCAGGCCTATTGGGCCGTCGACTATTGGGCGCCGGAGAGCATGCCGGAGGAGACGCGGCTGTTCTACAGCTTCGGGGTATATATTCACCCGGAGACGGGGGAATTGCGGGAATCGGCGGAAAGTATGCTGGCAAGCAGGCGCGCCCATGAGGAAGACGCCGCCAGATGGCGCAGCGACCCCTTTATGATCAGGCTGAGAGAGTTCAGCGAAGCCCACGGCGCCTATATGCCGGGGATCAGCCTGGAGGCAAAGGCCCTCTGGTCCAAAACGCTGGCGGAAGAGATGCTGAAGCGGTATGCCCAGGAGCCGGACTTCTTCGGCGTGAGAGATGCTGCCTTCTCTTCATTCACCTACGGCCTGCCGGATGACAAGGCGCTGACCCAGGAAAAAGCGCTGGAGCTGGCCGGCAAAGCCCTTGTTGACCCGCTGGGCCGCAAGGAGGAGGAAATCAAGTTCTATACCCACCGGAAGGACATCTACTATGATGTAACCAACCCGGAAAAGCCGCTTTGGAAGTTTTTCTTCCATATGCCCAATCCTTACGACAGCGACGAGGCTTTCGGCGACGAAGTATTGGCCTACTACGACCAAAATATCCGTCTTTCCAACTACAAGGTGGAACTGGACGCCCGCACCGGGGAAATCACCGCCGCGTATCCGGTGGACTTGAAGGATGTCGATACGCTGGAGGACTGGAAGAGCACCATGTAATGCTTGGCCCATGCATCCATCCGCGAACGCCGGCCCATTAAACACAAACAAGCCCCGCACGCTGTCATCCCGGTTTCCGCAGCGGCGAAGGATCTGCAGGC
>JAEWWY010000547.1 GCA_023458835.1 Bacillota bacterium | reverse complement strand
CGAGGATGCCGGAGCCGGTGCCCACGTCCATCACGTCCATGCCGGGCTTCATGTACTCCTCCAGCAGGGAAAGGCACAGCCCCGTTGTTTCATGGGTGCCTGTGCCAAAGGCCATGCCCGGGTCTATTTGTATGATCTTGTCGCCGGCCTGGGGCTCAAAAGGCTCCCAGGTAGGCTTCACCACCAGGGTGCGCCCGGCCCGGAAGGGCTTGTAGAACTTTTTCCAGCATTCCGCCCAATCCTGCTCGTCCACCTGATTCGTATCAAGGGCAAGCGTACCCAGGGCAATGTCCGGGTTCAGTTGGGGCAATAAGGAAAGCTGCTCTTTCAGGGCGCTTAGGCTGTCGGAAAGCCGCTCATTCACAGGCAGCCAGCCTTTGACCAATACGTCCTCGGGCATGCTGTCGACAAGGCTTTGGTCGATCAGTTCCCAATAGCCATGGGGCTTTGAGGGGTCCGGCACGTCGTTCCTGTCCTCAATGGCCGTTCCCGCCGCCCCGTTTTGCATCAGCAGCATGCTGACCACATCGGCCCCCTGGGTGGTGGTATGCACCGCCACTTCCATCCATTCCATGGGATTCTCCTTATGAGTTGAATAAATCTTTCATGCGGTCCATAGAGGTTTTCCGGCCCTCGTATTCCTTGCCGGTGGAAGCGTCCTCAAACTGGCGCAAAAGATCCTTCTGCTTGTCGGTGAGCTTTTTGGGCACTTCCACCCGCACCTTGACAAACAGGTCGCCTTTTCCGCTTCCCCTAAGCTGTGTGACGCCGTAGCCCTTCAGGCGGAATTCCGTATCGGTCTGCGTGCCCTCGGGGATGTGATAGCGCACCGGGCCCGTGAGGGTCGGCACATCCACATCGGCGCCCAAGGATGCCTGAATAAAGGAAATGGGCAGCTCAAACCGAAGGTTTATGCCTTCCCGCCTGAACAGCTTGTGGGGCCTGACGCTGACCTGTATATACAAATCGCCCGCGGGGCCGCCGTTCAAGCCGTGCTCACCTTGCCCGTTCATTACAATGGTCTGGCCGTCGTCGATGCCGGCAGGAACCTTCACCGTGGCGGTGCGGCGGTGGCGGCTCTGGCCGGAGCCTGCGCAGGTGGGGCATTTCTCCTGTATGATCTTGCCTGTGCCGCCGCAGCTTGGGCAGGTGCGGACCGTCACCATAAAGCCGCCCCCGGACCTGACCTGGCCCGCGCCTTTGCAGGTGGGGCAGGTCTGGGGCCGGGTGCCGGGCTTCGCGCCGGATCCGTAGCATGCTTCGCAGGATTCATTGCGGTAAAAATCAAAGGATTTCTCCGCGCCAAAGGCGGCCTCCTCAAAGGTGATGCGCAGCTCATAGCGCAGATCTCCACCTTGCATGGGGCCGTTGCGGCGCTGGGTGCCGCCCATGGCACCGCCGAACAACTGGTCAAAAATGCTGTCGAAGCCGCCGAACCCGCCAAAGCCTTCAAACCCGCCGCCCCCGAAAGGGTTGCCGCCGGCGCCCATCTGGGGGCCGTCAAAGCCGAACTGATCATAGCGGGCGCGCTTGTCCGGGTCGGATAATACTTCGTTGGCTTCATTCAGTTCCTTGAACCGCTCTTCAGCCGTTTTGTCATTGGGGTGCAGGTCGGGATGGCACTCCTTGGCCAGCTTTCGGTAGGCTTTTTTAATATCCTCCGCGGAAGCTTTTTTGTCCACGCCCAGCACCTGGTAATAGTCACGCTTTGCCAAGTACTCACCTCGTTTCGCAAAAAGGAAGGGACCATTTTGCGATTCTCTGCACGGTTTCTATCACAGCCCGGGATGGGGATGAAATCCCCGGACCCGCAGTTTTCAAATGGCTTGACATTGGAAAACGGAACGCCGGTCAAGCAAAGCGCAGGACGGCGCGAAGGCTGCAATGAATATTGATCCGCAAACGCCTGTTTCACCCGGCAAAGCCGGGTGAAACGATCTCAAACGAGGGAGAACTGCGGTTCCCCCTCGTTGCTCCCCCAGGGATTTTTCTTTCTGGCCTGCCCTGGGCGGGGAAGACGCAAAGGCGCCTCCCTTTATTTTACGTCGTAATCGGTGTTTACGGTACCATCGGAGTTCTGGGAACCCGGTGCATCCTGCGGGGGAACCTGGCCCTCGCCGCCGGCCTGCTGATAAAGCTTGCCGAATACGGCATACACCTTCTGGGTGAAATCGTCTATGGCAGCCTTGATCTGATCGGCATTGTCGGATTCGCGCACCTTCTTGAAGGCGTCGATCTCACTTTGCACGGTGGCCTTGTCCTCGCTGGACAGCTTGTCGCCGCTTTCCCGAAGCTGCTTTTCAATTTCGTAGATCAAGGTATCGGCCTTGTTGATGGTCTCCACTTCGTCCTTGCGCTTGCGGTCGGCTTCGGCGAACTGTTCGGCTTCCTTCACCCGCTGCTTGATCTCATCCTCGGTGAGGTTGGTGCTGGCGGTGATGGTGATCTTCTGCTCATTGCCGGTGCCCTTGTCCTTGGCGGACACGTTCACAATGCCGTTGCGGTCGATGTTGAAGGTAACCTCAATCTGCGGCACGCCGCGGGGGGCCGGGGGGATGCCGGTCAACTGGAAGCGGCCCAGGGTCTTGTTGTCATAAGCCATGGGGCGCTCGCCCTGCAGCACATGGATTTCCACGGTGGTCTGCCCGTCGGCCGCGGTGGAGAACACCTGGGATTTGGTGGTGGGGATGGTGGTATTGCGCTCGATGAGCTTGGTGAAAATGTGCCCTTCCGTCTCCAGGCCCAGGGACAGGGGGGTGACGTCCAGCAGCAATACATCCTTCACCTCGCCGCCCAGCACGCCGGCCTGGATGGCCGCGCCGATGGCGACGCACTCATCGGGATTGATGCCCTTGAAGGGATCCTTGTTGGTGATGCGCTTCACGGCGTTCTGCACCGCGGGAATACGGGTGGAGCCGCCTACCAGGATGACCTTGTCGATCTGGGAGGCGTTCAGCCCGGCATCCTTCAAGGCCTGGGTGGTGGGTCCGACGGTGGCGTCCACCAAATCGGCGGTGAGCTCGTCAAACTTGGCGCGGGTCAGCGTCATATCCAAATGCTTGGGGCCATTGGCATCGGCGGTGATAAAGGGCAGATTGATGTTGGCGCTCATCACGCCGGACAGCTCGATCTTGGCCTTTTCGGCGGCTTCCTTCAAGCGCTGGTAGGCCATGCGGTCCTTGGTCAGGTCGATGCCCGTATCCTTTTTGAAGGTTTCGGCGATATAGTTGATCACACGCTCGTCAAAATCGTCGCCGCCCAGGCGGTTGTTGCCGTTGGTGGCCAGCACTTCGAATACGCCGTCGCCGATCTCCAGCAGCGAAATATCGAATGTACCGCCGCCCAGGTCGAACACCAGGATCTTTTGCGTGCCTTCCTTGTCCAGGCCGTAAGCCAAAGACGCGGCGGTGGGCTCGTTGATGATGCGCAGCACTTCCAACCCGGCGATGCGGCCGGCATCCTTGGTGGCCTGGCGCTGGCTGTCGGAGAAGTAGGCGGGCACGGTGATAACGGCCTGCGTCACTGTTTCGCCCAGATACGCCTCCGCCTCCGCCTTCATTTTTTGCAGAACCATGGCGGAAATATCCTGGGGCGTATAGGCCTTGCCGTCAATATCAACCTTATGGCCGGTGCCCATTTCACGCTTGATGGAAATAACGGTGCGCTCGGGGTTGGTGATGGCTTGGCGCTTGGCTACCTGGCCTACCAGCCTTTCTCCGTCCTTGGTGAAGGCGACTACGGAAGGTGTGGTGCGCGCGCCTTCAGAATTAGGGATAACGACGGGTTCGCCGCCCTCCATGACTGCTACGCAGCTATTGGTGGTACCCAAATCGATACCGATGATTTTTCCCATAAAAGATTCCTCCTCTTTTTTGCCGGAGAGCTCCCGGCGGGTGTAAATATCATGCTTTGCTCAAGTGTCTTCATCTATGGAAAGGAGATGGGCTCCTTATCCACCTGATTATTCCTCCACGACCCTTACCATGGCGTGGCGCAGGACGCATTTGTCCAGCTTGTAGCCCTTTTGCAGCACTGCGCATACGGTCCCCGGCTCGCCTTCCTCCCTGGGGGCCGTCATGACCGCGTTTTCCAGCTCGGGATCGAATTTCTCTCCCAGGCGGCTGATGGCCTCGATGCCCCGTTTTTCAAAGACCTCGCTGAATTGCCGGCATACCATCACCAGGCCGTCGCGCAGTGCAGTGTCGCATGTATTGGCGCTGGCCTCCAGCGCCCGCTCCAGGTTATCGATCACCGGGAGCAGCGTTTTGGCAAGGGAGATGGCTCCCTCATCAAAGGCTTCCGCTCTTGCCGCGTTGTTCCGGCGGCGGTAGTTTTCAAAATCCGCCTGTACGCGCTGGGCCATATTCAGGTATTCGTCGCTCTGCCTGCGGGCTTCCTGCAAATCGGCCATAAGCTGCTCTGCCTGGGCCTGCTGTATTTCCTCCTCCAGGGGAAGCTGCGCTTCCAGTTCTTCCTGGAGGTTTTCCTGGGCCGGAACCGTTTCCTGCTCCTTTACCTTGGGTACTTCCTTCTTGTCTTGCTTCATACTGATCACCTTCCTGCCGGTGTTTTGCCGGTATCTTGTTTTCACGTATCCTCCTCAAACAGGTTCCCCAACTGCCGCACCATGGTATTCAAGATGGCCAGCACCCTGCCATAATGCATCCGGGTGGGGCCGATGACGCCGATGGTGCCGTGGGAATGGCTGCCTATGGAATAGGTGGCCGTCACAATGGAGCAGTCCGATATTTCCTCAATGCCCGTTTCCGGGCCGATGCGCACGGTGAACGCCATTTGCCCCTGCTGCGACAAAAGATCCACCAGCCGCTCCTTCGTTTCCAGCAGCGCCAGGAAGGATCTGGCCTTTTCCACATCAGAATATTCGGGATAATTCAGGATGTTGCTGGTGCCGCCTATCAGTACACGGCCGCCGGCCGGTTTGCCCTCCGCCTGGGATACCAGGTTGGAGATGCCCGCCACCAGGTCCTGGTTTTGCTGGAAGGCCTTCGCCACCCCGGACAGGATCGCTTGCGCTTCCCCGACGGTGTGCCCGCAAAGCTGCTCCGTTAGCATCCGGGAGATGGCGTACAGCGCATCGCTGTCCAAAGCCTCCGCGGTACGGATCACCGCGTCCTTGATGATGCCCGCGTCGGTAACGATGACCACCAGGGCGGAGGAGCCGCTTACAGGCACCAGTTGAACGTTGCGGATTTTTAGCTCCTGCCCCTTTAAGGGCATCACCAAAGAGGTATAATGGGTGAGGCTGGAAAGCACCTGGGCGGCGTGGGCCACCACATCCTCCATCTGCTGCATGCGGCTGGAAAAATAGGCGCGCACCGTCTCCGGGTCGATATCAGGTATCTGACCGGATTTTAAAAGCTGGTCCACATACAGCCGGTAGGCTTTTACGCTGGGGATGCGCCCGGCGGAGACATGGGGCTGATCCAGGTATCCCAGCTCCTCCAGATCACTCATCTCATTGCGGATGGTGGCGGAGCTAAGGCCCATGTCATATTTCTTTGAGATGGTGCGCGATCCCACCGGCACGGCGGTCAGGATATAGTCATCGACGATCGCCTGCAGGATGCGGAATTTCCGCTCGTCCATAGCCTCGCCTCCTTCCTTGCTTCATTCATATGCCTTCCTTGTTGTTAGCACTCGATGCCTGTGAGTGCTAACCTGGTCATACGATAGCACTCATTGGCTGGTTTGTCAATACCAGTAAAGGTGTTCCAATGAAATTTAATGCGCATGCCCTGGCAAAAACGGATGCATATATTGCAATCTTTCGGGAAATCCGCTATCATGATGAAATTGAAAAGTATGCCCTTGCGGGCCTGGAGGGATCCGATTTGGCGCAAGACCGCCTCAGCCACATCCGTAACTTCTGTATCATCGCCCACATCGACCACGGCAAATCCACCCTGGCCGACCGTCTCCTGGAAAAGACGGGCGTATTCCAGCAGCGGGAGATGATGGAACAGATCCTGGACAGCATGGAGCTGGAGCGGGAGCGGGGCATCACCATCAAAAGCAAGGCCGTGCGCATGAGCTATACCGCACAGGACAGCGAAACGTACACGCTGCATTTGATCGATACCCCCGGCCACGTGGACTTTTCCTATGAAGTGAGCCGCGCCCTGGCCGCCGGTGAAGGCGCTCTGCTGGTGGTGGATGCCACCCAGGGCATCGAAGCCCAGACACTGGCCAACGTCTATATGGCCCTGGAGCATGATCTGGAGACGTTGCCTGTCATCAACAAAATCGATCTGCCCAGCGCAAGGCCCGATGAAGTGCGCAAGGAGATCGAGGATGTCATCGGCCTGGATGCTTCCTATGCCCCGCTGGTATCGGCCAAGATGGGCATCGGCATCGACGAGGTGCTGGAAGCCGTGGTAAAATACATCCCGCCGCCCAAGGGCGATGAGGATGCGCCTTTGCAGGCCCTGATCTTCGATGCCTTCTACGACAATTACAGGGGCGCCATCTGCTTTGTGCGGGTCATGCAGGGCAAACTGAAACCCGGCATGCGCATGCGGCTGATGGCGGGGCGCGGCGAGTTCGACGTGGTGGAGGTGGGTACCTTCCGCCCCGGCTATGCCCCCTGCGAGGAGCTGCTCCCCGGGGACGTGGGCTACGTTTCCGCTTCCATTAAAGATGTGCGCGATACCCGGGTGGGCGATACCATTACCGACGCGGCCCGGCCCGCGGATCACGCGCTGCCCGGCTACCGGCAGGTGACGCCCATGGTATTCTGCGGCATCTATCCCGCCGACGGCGCGGATTATCCAGACCTGAAGGATGCCCTGGAAAAGCTGCGTATGAACGACGCCTCCCTTTCCTTTGAACCGGAGACCTCCGTGGCGCTGGGCTATGGCTTCCGCTGCGGCTTCCTGGGGCTGCTCCATATGGAGATCATTCAGGAGCGGCTGGAGCGGGAGTTTGACCTGAACCTGGTGACCACCGCCCCCAGCGTCATCTACCGGGTGACCAAAACCAACGGCGAAACACTTTCCATCGACAACCCCACCAACCTGCCCCCCGCCGGGGAGATCGCCCAAATGGAGGAGCCCTTCGTCCACGCCACCATCTACACGCCCCAGGATGCGGTGGGAGCCATCATGGACCTGTGCCAGGACAAGCGGGGCACCTTCCTGGATATGCAATATGAGGGCAACCGCGTAAAGCTCAACTACAACATCCCCCTCAATGAGATCATTTATGATTTCTTTGACCAGATCAAGAGCCGCTCCCGCGGCTATGCCTCCTTTGACTATGAATTCAAAGGCTATCAGGAAAGCGACCTTGTGAAGCTGGATATGCTTCTAAACGGCGAACTGTGCGATGCCTTTTCCCTGATCGTGCACCGTGACAAGGCCTATAACAGGGGCCGGATCATTGCCGAAAAGCTGAAGGATGTCATCCCGCGGCAGATGTTTGAAATCCCCATCCAGGCCGCCATCGGCGGCAAGGTCATCGCCCGGGAAACCGTCAAAGCCCTGCGCAAGGACGTGCTGGCCAAGTGCTATGGCGGCGATATCACCCGTAAAAAGAAGCTGCTGGAAAAGCAAAAGGAAGGCAAAAAGCGCATGCGCCAGTTCGGCAGCGTGGAACTGCCCAGCGAAGCGTTCATGGCCGTGCTGAAGATGGATTGACGGGGAACATAACGGAGCATTTTGCGGGGAAACCTCCTTTTGAAAAAGAAGGTTTCCCCGCACCCTTTCCAGGAAAACATCTATGTTTTTATGTAATCATAAAAAGGAATCAGGTGCGGCGGTTCCACGAATGGCGGCCATGCCCGGCGTTTCTCATAAAAACGGATTTATATCCGCATCAATATGGGCTGCAAGATATGTAATCAATTCCTCCGGCGTGGGTACCTCATCCTTGCAAGGTACTTTCTTCCATCGCGCTTGAACATCGGGATCCTGGCTGCACAACCCCGCAAGCATGGCGCGCTTCATTTCCTTGCGCACTTCCTCGACGGCTATACCCTTTTTCATTGCAATGTTTCGGATAGCCTTTTCTGCATCGATTCTTTTCTTCATATTGCCCATCCCACAACCTATTTTGATGTAT
>JAEWWY010000546.1 GCA_023458835.1 Bacillota bacterium | reverse complement strand
CGCATCCTCCGGCAGCTTCTCAAGCTTGTCATAGTCGATATAGAAGTAGGTGAGCAGCGGCAGCGCGCCCTGGTTCTCTACTTCGATTTTCGCCGTTTTGGCGAAGGGCATGGGGAACCAGCAGTTGAATCCCTTGCCATTTTCCGGACTCATTTGCAGAGGCTCGGACACGAAATTCCTGGTGATTCCATGGCCCATGCCGAAGAAATCGCCGATGGGTGCTTCCACGCTGGGGGTCTGCTCCCCATCCCAATACATGCGCAGAATTACCCGGCGCAAAAAATATTTTTCATCCTGGGGATGGTTCATAAGCGTAAACCAGATGTGGCAGATGCAGCCAGGCCCTTGAATGTCCGCCAGGGTGCGCGTTTGGCCGGGAGCGATGGTCCACCTGTCCTCGTTGCCGCCGGTGACATCGTAGCTTGATACCCGCAGCCTTTTTGCATCGCGCTTCAAATGGATATTGGAAATATCACCGGGGACATAACCTTTGCTCATATGCGTCCATCCTCCAAATATTACTTGATACCCGAGATGATAAGCCCTTTGACGATATACCGCTGGAAAATAAGGAATACCAGGATGGGCGGCAACGCCGCGATGGCAGAGCCTGCCAGCACTACGCCGTAGGCATTGATATACATGTTGTTATAGGAGCGGATCACCTGCATCACCTGCAGGAATTGGGGCTTGGATACCGTCATGGCCGGCCAGAGGAAGCTGTTCCAATACCCCAGGAAAGCCCCGGTGCCCATGATCACATAGGGGGACAGGGCGTTGGGGATAAAGATATTCAAAAAGATGCGGAACCGGCCCGCGCCGTCGATCAGCGCCGCCTCCTCGGTAGCCATGGGCATGTTCAGGAAGAACTGCCGGAAAAAGAAGATGGAGTATGCGCTGGCCAGCCCCGGCAGGATCAGCACCCAGTAGGAATCCAGGATCCCTATGGCATTGACGACCACAAAGGAAGTAACCAGGATGGTGATGCCGGGAATGTACATGGTAAATACGGTGATGCGCCACAAAAACCGCTTGAAGGTAAAATCCAGCCGCGCATAGGCATAGGCGGCCATGGAATTGATGGTTACCGACAGCAGAGCCGCGGTGATGGCCACAAAAGCAGTGGAGAGCATGGACCGCAAAAAGGGATAGGTGGTATCCGAAAACAGCTTATCAAGATTCTCCGTCACCCACACCGCGGGAAAAAATTGCAGAGGATTCGTCTTCAATATCTCCTTGGGGGTTTTGAAGGCGGAAATCATCATCCACAGGAGCGGAAAGAGGGAGAAGGCTGTAACGATCAGCGCCAGGGCGGTAAACAGCGCTGTCCAGCGCTTGCGTGTACGGTTCACTGACATTTGGGTTGCCTCCTTTCCTCATGCGTCCTGGGCTTTTTGGGAGCCGATGAGCGTAAAGACGATGCTGTTCAAAAGGCCGATGACGATCATCATCAAAAGCGCCGCCGAAACAGTGTAGCCCATGGAGTAGGTGGGGCTTTTGAAGTTGTTGTACACATACATCATGGGCGTCAAGGTACTGTTCACCGGCCCGTTGGTGGCGTTGAACATCAGATAGGGCAGGTCGAACATCTGCAGCGTGCCGGTGGTTAAGCTGATGGTTACCAGGATGAACACATTTTGCAGGGAGGGGAGGGTGCTCCTTCTGAGCTTCACCCAGGCGCCGGCCCCGTCCACCTCCGCCGCCTCATAGTAGACCTGGGGAATGTTTTGCAGCCCTGCAAACATGATCAGCGAATTGAGCCCGAATCCCAGCCACAAGGCGGCAACGGACACGGACATGCGGGCCAGAAGCGGATCGTTCAAAAAGGCAATGCGCTTTCCGCCGAGCTGGCGGACCAGCCAGTTGAGGATGCCGCCCTGATAATGGAATATGAACAGGAAGATGACGGATGCCACCACCCCGGAGATGACTGTAGGAATGTAAATGGCCGTTTTCGTATAGGCGCTGATGCGGGGGCTCATATTTTTGAGGACATGGGCGAACAGGAAGGACATGATCACCTGGGTGGGGATGATGGCCACCACGAACCAGGCCATGTTCGTCAGGGATTTTTGGAACATTTCATTGCGGAGCACCAGGGAAAAGTTCTCCAGGCCCACAAATGTGCTCTCCAGGTAAAACTTCCAGTTGGTAAAGCTCTTTTCCACCGCCATCACAAGGGGCACCAGCACAAAAACGCCCAGTGCTATTAGCGACGGCAGGATCATCAAATACGCCGTCCAGTGATCCATGCGCCGCGTGGCGCTTCTGGCGGTGCCTGTTTCTTTGGCCATACGCACCCTCCTTCCCCGTTTTGAAATTCAAATACCGGGGCGGGCTTCGCCCGCCCCGGTGTGAAGGATGTTACTGCGGCTTCTTTGAAGGCAGATTGTTGTCCTGAATATACTTGTTGATGGAGTCGGCGGCAGCCTGGAGCGCAGCTTCCGGCGCGGCGCCGTTGATGGTCACCTCGCCCATGGCGGTCAGCATTGCGGCGCTGATATCCCAGGCGTAGATGGGTTCGCTGATGGCGTGAGGGATGATCTGGGAGGAGATGACCTGCATCCACTCATCATCCTTGGCCGCGGTATTGGTGGTGAGGTATTCGTCCACAGACTTGCGGGGGGAATACTTGGAGAAGCTGGCAGCCTCGAAGAAACCGGCGGTGCGGGCGGTATCTTCGCCCAGGAGCCAGTAGATGTAGGCGGCGGCGCCTTCAGGCTGCTTGGCCTTGGCGTCGATTACGTAGGTCCAGCCGCCCACGGTGGTGTGGAAGGGGCTGCCGTCCTTGGTGGGGGCGGGGGCTACGCCCACAAGCTCCGCCACGTCGGGATAATTTTTGACGATATCAGCAATGCCCCAGGAGCCTGAGAAGGTCATGGCCACGCCGCCCTCGCCGATCAGGCGGGAGGAGCCGTTATAGAATTCCAGCGCCTGGGCGGGTACCGCCTCGCTGGCATAGAGCTCCTGGATGAAGGTCAAAAGGTCCACATAGCCCTGATCCTGGCAATCGGCCTTGGACCAGTCGTCGGAAATGGGCCAGTGGCCGGCGGCGGTGTACTCCCAGCCCCACATGGACCATTCGGTGGTCATGGTGCCGCCGTACACGTCATCGTTGGTCATCTTCTTGGCAAACTCCGCATACTCCGCCCAGGTTTTGGGGGGCTTGGCGGGATCCAGGCCGGCGGCCTCAAACATATCCTTGCGGTAATACATGACGACAGCGGGTTCCACCATCTGGGGATAGGCATACTTCTTGCCATTGACGGTGATCATTTCCCGCACGTTGTCGTACAGGTCGTCCCAGGCTTCCTGAGGAATCAGCTCATCCAGGGGCATATACAGCCCTTCCTGAACAGCCCAGGGCAGGTTGGAATAGTTGGTAAGCAAAAGGTCAGGGGTCGTGCCGGCGGCACGGGCGGCGGTGATCTTCTCGTCCCAGGCTGCGTTATCCACAAATTCCTGGGTAATGAAGTACTTCTGGTTGGGATCGGCGTTGTACTCCGCCACCATTTGCTCGCACCAGGCGCGGTTCCAATCCTCGAAGATACGGTTCCACAGCACGACTTCCGTCTTGCCTTCCGTTGTGGCCAGTGCGGCCACGGGGGCCAAGGTCGCCATTAAAATCAGTGCCAGGGTCAGTGCAACCATCCGTTTCATGTGGGTACCCTCCTTATATTATTTCACTTCCAGCATGTATAGCGTGCGCGGGGAAAGCGTCAAATCCATGGGCAGCGTTTCCCCGTCCCGCAGCATGCCAAAATTCGTTTTTTGGGGCTGCTCCCGGTCAAAGCCGGTATGCAGCGTGACCTTTCTCACCCCGCCTTTGAGCCCAAGCGTTTTGTGATCCAGCGCAAAGGATACCTCATGGGGAGATTTGTCGGAGTTGGCCAGGAACAAGGCGTATCCGCCCTCCGGGGCCTCATAGGCGGAAGCCACAACGGCGGGAACGGTTATCACGCCCCGTGCCTTGTAGGACGTATCCTTCTGGCCGTGATTGTAATGGTACCAATCCATTGCCACCTGGGGCAAAGCCATCTCGGGCACGGCCCGCATATCGCCATAAGCCCAGTAAGGGTTCGCCAGCCCGGTCCTGGCGATAGCAAAGGCTTTCAAATAAGCGGCCCGGCCTTCGTCATAGGCGCAGTGCTGAGGATCAAAATGGAAGTAGTGCTCCTCACCGCTGTTCTCTTCGCCGTCCAGCTCCTCCATGGGGCTGTATTCGTGATTGATCTCGTACAGGCCGCCCCACAGGTAGACCCGGGCGGCGTTGTAGTAGAATAAATCCCCTATTTCCTGTACCAGCTTGCCCCACCCGTCCATGCGCACCACGCCGTACGGGTGGTAAACGAAATCAAAAAGTGGAATCATCCTGGCCAAGCCTGAGCGCATTTGCTCCCGGAAGGGATACGTTTCCAGCGTGGAGCAGGGCTGGCCCCAGGCGCGGGCCTGATAAAAGTCAAGCTGCGGGAGGAAAACTTCATTGATCATCTCGGTGCCCAGAGGCACATAATGCCCAGCTTCCTGGCAAAGCGCTTCCCGCGTATTCTCATATATTTCCCGGTAACCTTCGGTGATTTCCCTGCCGCCGCCTATCGCATGGCCATGGCCATCCGCCAGGCAGATCTTGATCAGATTATTGGCGGAGATGTCGTAATACATAGCATCCACACGGGCTTCCCGGAGCACCTGCACATCCCGCTCCCTGTGGAAGCCCTTCGTGAATTCCGTGCAGGGGCAAAGCATATTGAAAGTATATCCGTCGTGGCTGTAGGTGGGGCTTGGATACTTTTGCAGATTCGCTTTGAGCGTTTCCGGGTCACTCTTATTAAGGCCAACCAGAAAATCAAACTCGAAGGGGGCAAAATAGTCGCCATTTTCACCAATGGCCTGCAGGTTTGCCTGATGAAAGCGGGTGGGAAGCCAGTCCTGCATGGCTCCCGGTACGCTGTTGTAGAAATTCTGCTCCCGGTTCGTCCAGTCCGGCCCCAGCACATGGAAGATGGGCGTGCCGATATCGCGGCGATAGCGGCGCAGCCATTTGGTGCGGTCATGCTTTGCGTTGATGCCAAAGGTGCAGGCACCCACTTTTTGAAGCAGCCAGGCCGCTTTGTTTTTTCTCATATAGGCCGTACCATGGGCGCACCAGGATTGCTTTCCCGCCCAGACCTTGTACATTTGGGCGGCTTCTTCCCAGCCATGGCCCGCCGTAAAACGAACCACCACCGGATAGGCCATGGCAATGGATTTGCCGGCCCCGACATCCTCAAACCCCGCCATGTGGCTGAAAGCCATTTTGCCCCGCGCCGTATAGCAGTTCAGCCATTTTTGATGGGCCTGCCCGTCCAGCGCCGCAAAATACAGCCCGCCCTGATGCTGCTGGTAATAGGTGAAAAACTGCATCGTGGCCCCGGAAAAACCTTCCGGATAAGGAGTAAAACGCCATGCGTCCTCCGAGGGGAGGTAAGCGGCGGGATTTTGCAAAAGGATGCCGGTGGCGTAGGCGTGGGCCAGATAGCCCTCCATGCCAAAGTCACGGACATTTTCAAAAACCGGATATTCCAGCGCCCGGAAGCATTCCCCCGGTTTGTTTTCAAGGGATGCGGCAAAAGAGAACCCATCCTCCAGCAAACGGATTTCCGCCCGTACTGCGGCTGTATCCATCTCCCAGCCCAGGGCAAGACCGCCATCCGTTTGGCGGCAGGTGAATATCCCGCCCCCATCCAGCATCTGCCCATCTTTCTCCATGCGAAAAGGCGGCGGCAGCTTTTCCCCCGCGCCGATGTAAGAACGGCCCCGCAGGCAATCCTCAAGCTGCAAAACGGCCCCTGTCTTCTCATCCAGGGACAGGGCAACCGCGGAACTTTTTAGTGTGATCATGACTTCATCTCCTAATGACATCGATGTCATGCCGCCTATAACAAAAGCCATCGGACTATTAGGTTTTCACACGTTTTTCCATCCTGTTCCGGTGAATTTATTTCACCTTGAACATTTGGCCCATTTCCCGGAGCCTATTGTGGCATCGGTATCATGCTCATATCATACATCGACTGTACGCATCTGTCAAGCCCTATGCCTGTCAATAAATGCGATCCGGCCCCTCGCTGGAAGCGCGCAGCGACAGCGCGGGCTGCAGCCGCACCGTCTGCTTTTCCTTGCGGCCTTTTGAAATCCGCTCCATCAACAGCCTTGCCGCGGTGCGCCCGATCTCCTCCTGCTGCATCTGCACGGAGGACAATTGCGGCGTGGTGCAAACGGCCATTTCCGAATCGTCCATGCCCATCAGGGCGATATCCTGGGGAACGCGCACCTTGTTAAGCTCACAGATGCGCAGGGCTCCGGTGGCCATCAAATCATTGGCCACCACCAGCGCCGTGGGCGACGCGCCGGAGCGGAGGATCTCCCCCATGGCCGTTTCGCCGCTTTCCCTGGAGAAGTCCCCCTCCTTGAGCAGCCGCTGGTCGATGGGCATGCCGCCCTCATCCATGGCCTTGACAAAACCCAAAAAGCGTTCCCGGCCCGTCTGCACCGCCGTATTGCCGCCGATATAGCCAATGCGCTTATGCCCCTTTTGGATAAAATGGGCGCAGGCCATGCGGATGCCCTCATGGGTATCGATGTATACGCAGTCAAACTGGTCATTGCCCTTGGGCGACTGATAGTTGTTGGTCAATACCACCGGCAGGCCGCAGCCGTTGATCGCGCCGATGTTTCGCTCGTTGAAATCGAAGGAAACGAAGATCATGCCGTCGCCATATCCTTCCTGCAGGTTGCGCAGCATCTTCAGCTCAATTTCCTCCTGCCCCCTGGTATGGCAAAGCACGGGAAAATAGTTGTATTGGTCCAGCACGTCGCTGGCGCCCTTGATCATGCGGAAATAAAAGGGGTTGTATATATCGGGGATGCAAAACAGCACCTTGTTGGTGCGCTTGCTTTTGAGCGTTTTGGCCGCGTGGGAAGGAACGTATTGGAGCCTTTGGGCCGCCTCCATGATCCTGTCGTACTTTTCCTTGCTGCAATACCCCGTTCCCCTCAGCGCCCTGGCCACAGTGGAGGCGGAAACACCTACCTCCTGGGCAATTTCATAGATCGTTGCCATACGGCTCCCGCCTTCCCCATGTTCCATTCAAGGGATGACCCGACGCCTGTGATATCGAAGTCACATACAGGCCATAAAGTTCCGGATATTGTGTGTACCGGCCGCCGCGTAACCTAAAACAGATAGTAACACGATTGCTTCGGGATTGCAACGGAAAACTATTGACAATATGCACCGTTTGCCCTATCCTACAAGCATAGATGGCGTTTTGGCACGGGCAGTGAAAGGCATGGCATCGATGTCACCAAAATATAACAGCCAGAACGCTTCATAATTGCTTTTAGAGGGAGGATATACATATGGGAAAATTGTCTTTTGTAATGAATAAGCCGAAAAACAACCTGCGGGGCCGCCTGCCCAAAATCGGCATCCGGGCCATCATTGACGGCCGCCAGGGCCCGGGCAGCGTAAGGGAAAGCCTGGAGAATCAGACCATGGAGCTGGCCCGTGGCGTAGCCAATCTGCTCACAGGCACGCTCCGCCATCCCTGCGGCCTGCCTGTGGAATGCGTCCTTTCCGACACCACCATCGGCGGCGTGGCGGAAGCGGCGGATTGCGCCGACAAGTTTATACGGGAGGGCGTAGGCCTTACTATCAGCGTCACCCCCTGTTGGTGCTACGGCGCGGAAACCCTTGATATGGACCCGATGATCCCCAAGGCCATTTACGGCTTCAACGGCACGGAGCGGCCCGGCGCCGTATACCTTGCCTCCGCATTGGCGGGGCATGCCCAAAAAGGCCTGCCCGCCTTTGGCATCTACGGCCGGGAGGTGCTGGAAGCCGGGGATACCGCCATCCCGGAGGATGTGAAGGAAAAGCTTTTGCGCTTTGCCAAGGCGGGCCTGGCCGTGGCCACCATGCGTGGCAAGAGCTACCTCGGCATGGGCGGTATGTCCATGGGTATCGTGGGCTCCATCGTCAACGCGGACTTTTTGGAGAAATATCTGGGCATGCGCATGGAGTCCATCGATATGTCGGAGTTCGTGCGCCGCTGGGAGGAAAAGATCTACGACCCGGAGGAATTTGAGCTGGCAAAGGCCTGGGTCAAGGAATACGTTCGCATCGGCATGGATAAAAACCCCGAAGCGCTCCGCCACAGCGAGGAGAAAAAAGCCAAGGTCATGGAGCAGTGCATCCTGATGACCATGATCGCAAGGGACCTGATGCAAGGCAACGAAAAGCTCAAGAAGCTCGGCTTTCCCGAAGAGGCCATGGGGCATAACGCCATCGCCAGCGGCTTCCAGGGCCAAAGGCAGTGGACCGATCACTTCCCCAACGGCGACTTTATGGAGGCGCTTCTGAACACCTCGTTTGATTGGAACGGGATTCGGGAGCCCATGATCGTGGCCACGGAGAACGATCACTTAAACGGCCTTTCCATGCTCTTTGGCAAGCTTTTGACCGGCACCGCCCAGGGCTTTGCGGATGTGCGCACCTTCTGGAGTCCGGAAGCGATTACAAGGGTCACCGGCTGGAAGCCCGACGGCTTGGCTGAAAATGGCTTCATCCACCTGATCAACTCCGGCTCCGTCACGTTGGAGGCCAGCGGCCTCTGCCAAAAGGATGGGCAGCCCGCTTTGAAGCCCTGGTGGGAAATCACCGGCAAGGAAGCGGAAGACTGCATGGCGAACACCAGGTTCTGCTATGGGGATCTGGGCTATTTCCGCGGCGGCGGGTATTCCTCCCAGCTTCTGTCCGAGGGCAGCATGCCCATCACCCTGTGCCGCCTGAACCTGGTGCACGGGCTGGGCCCCGTGCTGCAACTGGCGGAGGGCTGGACCGTCAAAACGCCGGAGCATGTGTATGAGACCATCAACCGCCGCACCGATCCCACCTGGCCCACCACCTTCTTTGTGCCCAGGCTCACGGGCGAGGGCGCCTTCATAAGCGTGTATGAGGTGATGCGCCGCTGGGGCGCCAACCATGGCGCGTTCAGCTACGGGCATATCGGGGCGGACCTGATCACCCTGTGCAGCATGCTTCGCATTCCCGTATGCATGCATAACGTGGGGGCGGAAAGCATTTACCGGCCCAGCATGTGGGACGCTTTCGGCACCCATGACCTGGAGAGCGCCGATTACCGCGCCTGCGAAAAGCTGGGGCCGCTGTACGGAAAGTAAGCATGAAAAAGTATACCATCGGCCTGGACTTTGGAACCTTATCCTGCCGCGGGATTATCGCGGCTGTGGCGGACGGCGAGCAAATCGCCTCCGCCCAATTTGTGTATCCTCACGGGATTATGGATGCGTCCCTGCCCTGCGGTACAGTTTTGCCTGCAGGCTGGGCGCTGCAGCATCCGCAGGATTATCTGGACGCGCTGCATGCCGTACTCCCCGGACTGATGCAGTCAAGCGGCATTTTCCCCGAACAGATCATCGGCATTGGCGTTGATTTCACTTCCTGCACCATGCTGCCGGTAAAGAAGGACGGCACTCCCCTGTGTTTTTTGCCGGAATACCGGCAGGAGCCTCATGCCTATGCAAAGCTTTGGAAGCATCACGCCGCCCAAAGCCAGGCGGACAGGATCACGGCCATCGCCGCGCAAAGGGACGAGCCGTTTTTGCGCCGCTGCGGCGGGAAGGTATCGGCTCAAAACGCCTTTCCCAAGCTTATGCAGGTGCTGGAAGAAGCGCCCCGCATCTATGATGCTATGGACCTGTGGGTGGAGGCGGCGGACTTTATCGTGTGGCGGCTGACGGGAAGGTTATCCCGCGGCGCCTGCTGCCTTTCCTACAAGGCATTTTACGATCTGCGCACGGGATTCCCCAAGGACGATTTCTTCACTGCACTGTCCCCCGCTTTTTCCGGAGTGCCGGAAACGAAAATGGCCGGCCCCGTTTCCCCCGTGGCCGGGAAGGCCGGGGAGATCACGGCGGAGATGGCGCAGGCATTGGGGCTTGCCCCCGGTACGGCAGTCAGCACGCCCATGGTGGACGGGCACGCCTGCTTTCCGGCGTCGGGCATCACAGGCCCGGGCAAAATGCTTGGCATTCTGGGCACCTCCGCCGCGTATTTGATGCTTTCCCCGTCGCCCGAGCCTATCCCCGGCTTGTGCGGTACGGTGGACAGCGGGCTGGTGCCGGGCTTTTGGGGCCTGGAGGCCGGGCTCAACTGCATGGGCGACCATTTTGCCTGGGCCGCGGAGAATTTGGCCCCGCCCGCCTATGCCCGGGAAGCCCGGGAAAGAGACATCGGCATCCATGGCCTGCTCACGGAAAAAGCGCAGCGCTTGAAGCCCGGGCAAAGCGGCCTCATCGCCCTGGACTGGTGGAACGGCAACCGGTCCCTATTGATGGACGCGGACCTGAGCGGCCTTCTGATCGGCATGACGCTGCACACCGCGCCGGAGGAAATCTACCGTGCGCTGCTGGAGGCCACCGCCTATGCCACACGCCTGATCGTGGAACACTTCCAGGCGCACGGCCTTCCTGTGGAGGAGTTCCGCTTCACCGGCGGCATCAGCAGGAAGAATCCTTTACTGATGCAGATTCTTGCCGATGTGCTGAAAATGAAGGTCATGGTCCTCACCACAGAGCAGGGCTCGGCGCTGGGCAGCGCCATTTACGCTGCAGCCGCGGCGGGAGAGCGGGCGGGAGGCTATGTGGATTTGGAGCAGGCCATCCTCCGTATGTCCAGCCCTGTCCAGCAGGAATACCGCCCCGTTTTCGAAAATAGCATCCTCTATGACAGGCTCCATGCGGAATATAAAGCGCTGCATGATACCTTCGGCCTTCACAGCCCCGTCATGAAACGGCTGGGCCTTATCCGCCGGGAGGCGGCGAAAGGCCGGATTACAGATATGGATAAAGGAGCAGGCAAATGAACAAGGTCATCGTTATTGTAGGCGCGGGCATGATGGGCTCGGCCTTGAGCGTTCCGGCCCGGGACAACGGGCATGAGGTGCGCATCGTAGGCACGCACCTGGACAG
Organism: Bacillota bacterium; assembly: GCA_023458835.1. Lineage (GTDB taxonomy): Bacteria > Bacillota > Clostridia > Christensenellales > Aristaeellaceae > JAEWAH01. The sequence goes on along the minus strand of JAEWWY010000546.1, from coordinate 2,914 downwards.
AGAAATCATCGACTACGCTCGGCAGCACCATGCCCACCTGACCATGAAGCGCAAGCTGCCGGAGGGCATTTCCTATTATTATATCGAAGAGCTGGAAAAGGCGCTGGAAAATGCCGATCTTTTGATCGGCGGCGTTTCCAGCTTTGGGGTGGACTGGTTCGGGGAGCATGTGCTGCCCCTTGTCCCCGATTCCCTGCCCGTGCTGTCCGTCACCAAGGGGCTGCAAAACATGCCCGGCGGAAAGCTGGTTCCCTTCCCCCACCTGCTGGCGGAAAAAACGGGCGGCAGGCTGTCGCTCAATGCCATCGGCGGCCCCTGTACCAGCTATGAGCTGGCGGACCGCCGGCATTCCCATGTGGCGTTCTGCGGAGAGGATATCCATATCCTGCGCAAGCTGAAATCCATGCTGGAGACCGACTATTACCACATCAGCCTTTCCACCGATATCATAGGCGTGGAATGCGCCGTGGCCATGAAGAACGCCTATGCCCTGGGCGTATCCCTGGCCATCGGCATGGTGGAGCGCACGGACGGAATCGGCTGCACGGAGGCGTACAACCCCCAGGCCGCACTGTTTGGCCAGAGCGTGCGGGAAATGGGGCGGATGATTTCCCTGGTGGGCGGCGGGCCGGAAAACATCGTCTATGCTGCCGGGGATTTGTACGTGACCATCTTTGGCGGGCGCACCAGGTCCCTGGGCATCCGCCTGGGCCGAGGGATGCGCTTGTCTGAGGCGCTGAAGGAGCTTTCCGGCGTTACGCTGGAATCGGTGGTCATCGCCAGGCGCACCATCGCCGCCATGGCCGCATGGGTGGATATGGGCATCGCCAGGCGGGAGGACTTCCCCTTGCTGCACCACATCGCCGGGCTGCTAAACGACGAGGAATCAAAACCCCTGAATTTCAAAGCCTTTGAAACAGAACGGTACTGATCAGCATTCACAATAAACAAAAGCGGGAGGAATTTTCATGAACATTCCCCAGGTCAAGCTTGGCGTGGTAGCCGTCAGCCGCGATTGCTTCCCCATCGACCTGTCCAGGCGCCGCCGGGGCGCCCTGGCGGAGGCTGTCAAAAAGGCGGGCGGCGAGATCACGGAAATTTCCACCATCATCGAGAATGAATTGGATGCGCTGGCCGCCCTCAAGGAGCTCCGGGATGCCGGCTGCAACGCCCTGCTCGTATACCTTGGCAATTTCGGGCCGGAAGGGCCGGAAACGCTGCTGGCCCAGAAGTTTGAAGGCCCGGTGATGTTCGCCGCCGCTGCCGAGGAAAGCGTCGATATCCTGGCTTCCGACCGCGGGGACGCCTATTGCGGCATGCTCAACGCCAGCTATAACCTGGGCCTCCGGGGTGTAAAAGCCTACATCCCCGAATATCCCGTGGGCACCGCGAAGGAAATCGCCGCCAAGGCGGCGGAATTTGTGCCCATCGCCAGGATCCTGCTGGGTCTGCGCGACCTGAAAATCATCACCTTCGGCCCGCGCCCCTACGATTTTCTGGCCTGCAACGCCCCCATCAAGGCGCTGTTTGACCTGAAAGTCAATGTGCAGGAGAACAGCGAGCTGGACCTGTACGCCGCCTACCACGCCCACAGCGAAGACAAGCGCATTCCGGAGGTTATGGCCGATATGGCCAGGGAACTGGGCGCCGGCAATAAAATGCCCGGCGTGCTTCCCAGGCTGGCCCAGTATGAGCTGACGCTTTTGGACTGGGTTGAGCAAAACAAGGGCGCCGCCAAGTATGTGGTTATGGCCAACAAGTGCTGGCCAGCCTTCCAGACGCAGATGGGCTTTGTACCCTGCTACGTCAATAGCCGCTTTGCCAGCCGGTTGATGCCCATCTCCTGCGAGGTGGATATCTACGGGGCGCTGTCGGAATACCTGATTGCCTGCGCCACGGAGGTTCCGCCGACGCTGCTGGACATCAACAATACCGTGCCCCAGGACCTGTATGATAGCGAGATCAGGGGCAAGTTTGACTACAAGCTGTGCGATACCTTCATGGGCTTTCACTGCGGCAATACGCCCCTGTGCCACTTAAGCGGCGGCGAGATGAAGTATCAGCTTATCATGAAGCGCGCCCTGGAGCCGGACAGTGAGCCGGATATCACAAGGGGAACCCTGGAAGGCGACTTAAAGCCCGGCGGCATCACCTTCTTCCGCCTGCAGAGCGCGGCGGATACCTCCCTGCACGCCTATATCGCCCATGGCGAAATCCTGCCCGTTGCAACCCGCAGCTTTGGCGGCATCGGCATCTTCGCCATACCGGAGATGGCCCGTTTTTACCGCCATGTGCTCATTGAAAAGCGGTACCCCCACCACGGGGCCGTGGCCTTCCACCAGGCGGGCAAGGTGCTGTTTGAGGCATTGAAGCTGCTGGGCGTTGAGGATATCGACTTCAACCGCCCCAAGGGCATGCTGTACAAGACGGAGAACCCGTTTGCGTAAAGCGTAAAGCATCCAATGCGGACCGGGGCTGTCCTGCCGGAGTATATCCACCGGCAGGGCAGCCCCGGTTTGTGACATCAGAGACACGCCCGAAGGATCTTGCCGCAGCATGGAAGTACAAGATCCTTCGCGCTGTGGGGGATGACGGTTGGCGGGGGTGGACTCGTTCCCAGGGTCAATACGCACAGACGCATTTCATGTTTTGAACGAATATCATTCCTGTATCCCCGGAACCTTCGGCAGGGAGTCAAAGCCTGGCTTCAGGTCTTCATCGGTGGGAACGTAATCGGTCATCCTTCCCTCATTGTAGGCGGCATAGGCGGTCATGTCAAAGTAGCCCGTGCCGGTCAGGCCGAACAAAATGGTCTTGCTCTCCCCTGCCTCCCGGCAGCGGATGGCCTCGTCCATGGCCGCCCGGATGGCGTGGGCAGATTCCGGCGCGGGCAGGATGGTTTCATGCCTGGCGA
>JAEWWY010000545.1 GCA_023458835.1 Bacillota bacterium | reverse complement strand
ACTAAGCACATATTCTGCATATGGTTATTCAACGAGAAGGATTTCGCGTCTTCGGACGCGACCAAAGGGCTTTCCGGTCGCCCTTTGGAAACCTTCGGATGCCATCTCTATGAATATCTGTACAGTTATGCAGCTAACGCGACAGCCCCTTTTCCATTGGTATAAAAACACAGATGGATGCCCGCGCCCATGGCTCTTTGGGAAAAAAGGCGCGGGCCATCACCGCTTCGGCAAATCAAAAGCCCCCGCCGCCATGCCTGGCTGAGCGGGGGCTTGATTTTCTATCCCCTGGGCGCGTTCAGAATTGAAATATGATTCCGATCACCGCGGAGATGGCGATGGATACCACCGGGTGCGGCTTCCACTTTTTGATGACAAAATAGATGGCCGCCGCCAGCAGCAGGTGTTTCCATTGCAGCAGGTCCAAAATGCTGCCGCTTATGGAGAACAGCTCCACATTCAGCAATGCGATTTTCAGCACGCTGTATCCCGCCGCGGCAATCAGGCCCACGGATGCGGGGCGCAGGCCATAAAAGACAGATTTGACGGTCGGGTTTTCGCTGAAAGACCGCAAAAACCGGGCAACGATCAGCACAATGATGAAGGAGGGCAAAACCTCGGCCAGCGTGGCTACTACCGCCCCCATGACCCCCGCCGCGGTAAAGCCGACGTATGTGGCCATGTTGATGCCGATGGGGCCGGGGGTGGATTCGGAGATGGCGATCATATTTGTAAGCTCCGCCTTGGTGAACCAGCCGGTGGCTTCCGATATTTTTTCCAGGAACGGCAGGGTGGCCAGGCCGCCGCCTATGGCGAACAGGCCGGTTTTGAAAAATTCGTAAAACAGTTGGAGATAAATCATTTTTTCAGCGCCGCCTTTCCGCCTTTGGACAGCACACCGATCAAGCCGGCGGCAACGACCAGGTAGATGGGATTCAGGTCAACAAGAACGGACAGGAGGAAGACGGCGGCGAAAATGCCAATGGTGATCCAGTCGATCAGGGCGCCCTTGCGCAGCTTCAAAATGGCATTGACAATCAATACGAACACGCAGACCCGGATGCCCGCAAAGGCATGCTGCACCGCCGGCAGATCCGCGAAGTTGCGGATGAACGCCGCGATGATAACGATCACCACCAGGGAAGGGAAGACTACGCCCAGCCCCGCCGCAATGCTGCCAAGGACGCCTTTGACCTTGTGCCCGATAAAGAGCGACGTATTTACGGCAATGATGCCCGGCATGCACTGGCCGATGGCATAATAGTCCATGACCTCCGCCTCGCCGGCCCATTTGCGCTTTTCCACTACTTCCTTTTGCAGCATGGGCAGCATGGCATACCCGCCGCCGAAGGTAAGACCGCCGATCCTGGAAAATGTGAGAAACAGGTCCAGATAAGTGTTCAAACTCCCACCCGCCTTATAATGAATGTATGCCCAAAGCATAGATGCCGGACCACCCGATTCATCATAGCGATGAACATGCATTTTGTCAAATCTTTATTGATATTTTCGCCTTTCGGTGCTATGATACATATGATTTATGCAAGCATATAAAATCAATTATGCATTTGCTGTATCCAGTATCCCGCATGGCCATATATATTTATACAGGAGAGGGTTTGTATGGTGAAATACATCGGGATGAGAATCCTGCTGATGGTACTGCTGATCCTGGGCATGACGTTTATTGTTTTTGCCAGTTTGTACATTGCGCCGGGCGATCCTGCGGCCTCGGCGGCCGGCGCCAACGCCACGCCGGAGGATATAGAGCGCGTCCGCGTCAGCTTGGGGCTCGACAAGCCCTTTTTCGTGCAATACGGGACCTATTTGAAGAATCTGCTTACCTTGAACCTGGGCATGTCCTACACGACGCGGCAGCCCATATTGCAGGAGATCATCGTCCGTCTGCCAAACACGCTGAACCTGGCCTGCTCCAGCATCATCCTCTCGATCCTGGTTGGCATTCCCGCGGGCATCATCACGGCGCTGCGCAAGGACAGCCTGATTGACAACGTGATCACCACCGGCGCCCTGGCGGGGATATCCATCCCCAACTTCTGGCTGGGCACCATGCTTGTTTACCTGTTTTCGGTTGTGGTAAGGTGGCTGCCCTCCGGCGGCATGACGGAGCCTTTCTGGACGCCTGTGGGATTCAGGCAGGCGATTCTGCCTTCCATTGCGCTGTCTACCGCCACCATTGCAAGCTTTACCCGCATCGGGCGGTCGGCCATGCTGGATGTGCTGCAATCCGATTATATCAGGACGGCAAAATCAAAGGGCCTGCCCAAAAGAAGCGTTGTGTTCATCCATGCGCTCAGAAACGCGCTGATCCCGCTGATCACGCAGTTCGGCACCAGCTTTGGCGGCCTGCTGGGCGGCGCCATCATTACGGAGCAGGTGTTTGTGATCAACGGCGTAGGCACCTATCTGATCCAGGCGATCAATACCAGGAACTATCAGGTGGTGCAAAGCACGGTGCTGATCATCGCCACCATGTTTATCCTGGTGAACCTGGCGGTGGATATCCTCTATTGCTTCATTGATCCCAGGATCACGTACAAGTAAGGCCGTTGAAAGGAAGGAGAGGGCAGGATGGAAACCGGTCGTTCGAATCCCTTCAGGGTGGCGATGGCCAAGCTTTTGAAAAACAAGCTGGCAACGGTATGCTTTGTGGTGCTTGTGATAGAAATCGCGCTGGTCATCCTCGCCCCCGTGATCGCGCCTTATGATCCCGAAGCGACCAACATCCGCGCGAAGCTGGCGCCGGCCTTCTGGGCCCAATACTCCAGCGATCCGAAGCTTAGCGCCAGTTATGTGCCGGGGCATATCTTCGGCACCGATCATTTGGGCAGGGATGTATTTTCCCGGCTTCTGTGGGGAGGCCGCATTTCCCTGGCGGTAGGGTTCGTATCCACTGCCATGGGTTCGGTGGTGGGCGTCTTTCTGGGCCTCCTGGCCGGTTATTACAGGCGCCTGGACAATATCATCATGCGCTTTATGGATTTGCTGTTCACCTTCCCGGGTATTTTGCTGGCCATGCTGATCGTTGCCATGCTGGGCACCAGCACATTCAACGCGGCCCTGGCCATCAGCATCTGGTCCATCCCCAACTTTGCCCGCATGGTCCGGGGCAGGGTGCTGCAAATCAAGCAGGAGGATTATGTGACAGCCATCCGGTCGGTGGGCGCCAGCAACTTTCGGATACTGTTCTCCCATATCCTGAAAAACTGCCTGCCCCTGATCATTGTGATCGCCACCATGCGCATGGCGACCTCCATCATTTCCATTTCCACGCTGAGCTATCTGGGCATGGGAGTGCCGCCGCCCGCGCCGGAGTGGGGCGGTATGATCGCCGCGGCGAAGGAATTTATGTGGAAGCGCGCCAGCCTGATCACCATCCCCGGCGTAACGGTCATGATCACCATCATCTGCTTCAACGTGCTGGGCGACAAGCTGCGGGATATTCTTGACCCCAGCCTGAAGGATTGACACGCGATGCATCCCTCCCGCTTCGCGGGAAGGTTGTAAATAGAATGAACAAGGAGTATCGAGAATGAAGCACATGAAAAGACCTCTTGCCCTGGTCCTGACACTGGCTATGTTCGCCGCTTTATCCCTGGGCAATGTGGCGTTTGCCGCCCCCGCGGACAAAATGTTCAACGTGGCCCTGACCGCTCCGTTCACCGGCTTTGACCCGCTGCGCACCAATGACGCCGTCTCCACGTACGTAAACGCCCAGATTTACGAGACGCTGTACCGCATCGGGGCCGACGGCAGCTATATCTGCCTGCTGGCGGAAGCGCTGCCGGAGTTTGGAGCGGACGGCAAGTCCGCCACCATCAAGCTGCGGGAAGGCGTAAAATTCCACGACGGGACGCCCTTTAACGCCGAGGCCGTGAAGTATACCTTCAGCCTTATCAAGGACCCGGCCTTCGGCTCCGCGCGCGCCTCCATCGTCGCCTCCATCGACACCATGGAGGTGCTGGACGAGTACACCATCCGCCTGAACCTCACCTATGAGGACGGCGTGCTGCTGGCCAAGCTGGCCCACACCAACTCGGCCATCGTTTCGCCCGAGGCGCAGGCCAAGCAGGACCTGATGATCGCCCCCGTGGGCACCGGCCCCTACAAGTTCGTCAGCTCCGTTTCAGGCTCCAATGTGGTGCTCACGGCCAATGAAGATTACTGGGGCGGCGCTCCGGCTGTCAAAAACGTGACCATGACCATCATCGCCGAGGAATCCACCGCCATCGCCCGCCTGGAAAACGGCGAGGCCGATTTCGTGCCCAACGTATCCGTACAGCAGATCCCCAGGGTGGAGGCCATGCCCAATGTGACCTTCATGACATCGCCGGCCGCCCAGGTGGTGTATGTTATGCTCCGCCCCACCTCCTATGTGAATCCCATTATGGGCAACAAGGATTTCCGCATCGCCATCGCCAAGGCGCTGGATACCCAGGGCTACACCGATTTCATTATGGAAGGCTACGCCTCCCACTCCGCCAGCATGATCGGCCCCAACGTGTTCGGCTATACGGAAGCCGCCGAAGGCTTCGGCTATCCCTATGATCCCGAAGGCGCAAAGGAGATCATTTCCAAGAACGGCTGGGCAAACGAGCCCATCAAGTTCCTTGTTCCAAGCACGCCGGTGTATACGCCCTTGGGC
>JAEWWY010000544.1 GCA_023458835.1 Bacillota bacterium | reverse complement strand
GCCTGGGGGACTCGTGGATGTCGAAGCCCACGGAATGGCCCAGACCATGGCCGAAATTTTCCGAAAAGCCTTGGGCGGCGATATAGTCCCTGGCCACGGCGTCCACATCGCGGCATACCTTGCCAGGCCCTAACGCATCCTGCGCCATCTGCTGGGCGGTAAGCACCACGTCATATACATGGCGCATCTGATCGCTGGGCTGGCCCAGCGCGACGGTGCGGGTCATGTCGGCGCAGTAGCCGTCCACCTTCGCGCCAAAATCCAGGGTGATCATATCGCCCTTGCGCACCTTGCGCTCGCCGGGGATGGCATGGGGCAGCGATCCGTTTTCGCCGGAGGCCACAATGGTATGGAAGGCAAGCTCCTGCGCGCCGTTTGACACCATGTAGTTTTCCAGCGCCCTGGCGATCTCCCGCTCCGTCATCCCTTCCTTGATAACGCCCAGGATGTACTGGAACGCCTCACTGGTGATCTTGCAGGCGCGCGCCATCTTCTCGATCTCGGCTTCATCCTTTAACTCCCGCAGCTTTTCCGGCGCCTTGTTTACAGGAGAAAAGGACAGGCCTGCCATCACCTGCTCCATGTCGCGGAAATCCCGCACGGTGATGTGGTCGTCCTCATAGTATACCTTCTCAATGGCCTGCTCCTGCAAAACCTTCAAAATCGTCTGATTCTGGTCGCAGTCCCTGGTGGTCATATATACCGCAAAGCCCGGCGACTGCCTCTGGGCCTGCTCCGTATAGCGAAAATCCGTCACAATGGCCTTTTGCCGGGCTGTCAACAGCACCAGCCCTTCTCCGGTATACCCGCTGATGTAAAACATGTTGGAGGGCTTGTGCAAAAGCACCGCTTCCCCCGCGCCCACATGCATGGCTTCAAGCAGCTTATTTTCGCGGTTCAATGTACGGCTCACGTCCTTCCTGAAATTGCCATGGAGAAACAAGGCATATCCTTTAATAGTTTACCACAAGCTTCCCACTGTTTCCAGCACTTTTTTGTCCGGAGGTCAGTTGGTGCCCAGGTATGCCTTTTTCACGTCCTCATCGTTCAAAAGCGCCTTGGCGTCCCCGGCTTTTACAATATGGCCGGTTTCCAGCACATAGGCCCGGTCCGCAATGGAAAGGGCCATATTGGCGTTTTGTTCCACCAGAAGGATGGTGGTCCCGCTTTTGCTGATCTGCGTGATCATGGAAAAGATCTCCTCCACCAGAATGGGGGAGAGGCCCATGGAGGGTTCGTCCAGCAGCATCAGCCTGGGCTTGGACATAATGGCCCGCCCTATGGCCAGCATTTGCTGTTCACCGCCGGACAGGGTGCCGGCAAGCTGCTTTCTGCGCTCCTGCAGCCGGGGAAAGCTTGTGAACACCCGCTCCATATCCGCCTGGGTGCCCTTGCGGTCCTTGCGGGCATACATGCCCATCTCCAGATTTTCCAGCACCGTCATCTGGGCAAAAACGCGCCGCCCCTCGGGGACCTGGGCCAGGCCCATTTTCAATATATCATGCGCCTCGGCGGCCTGTATCTCATTTCCCATGAACGCAATCTTCCCGCTCTGGGCGCGGATAAGCCCGGAAACCGTATGCAGAATGGATGTTTTTCCCGCGCCGTTGGCGCCGATGAGCGTTACGATCTCCCCTTCGTTTACCTCAAAGCTGATGCCCTTGAGGGCGTGGATGGCGCCATAGTATACGTTCAGCTCCTCTACCCTCAGCATTGCGCTGCCTCCTTTTCCCCTGTGCCGCCCAGGTAAGCCCTGATCACATCCGGGTTGCTCTTGATATCCTCCGGCGTGCCCTGGGCGATCACATGGCCGTAGTTCAGCACGTAGATGCGTTCGCAGATGCCCATCCCCAGCTTCATGTCATGCGCGATCAAAAGGATTGTCACCTGGAAGCGCTCCCGGATCAGCCGGATGGTCTGCATCAGCTCACTGGTCTCGGTGGGATTCATGCCGGCGGCAGGCTCATCCAACAGGAGCACCTTGGGGTTGGAGGCCATGGCGCGGCAGATTTCCAGCTTGCGCTGCTGGCCATAGGGCAGGGAGCTTGCCTTTTGCTCCGCAAGATGCTCCATGTCGAATACCCGCAGCAGCTCCCGGGCGCGCAGGTCGCAGCCCTCTTCCTCCCTGTTGTAATAGGTATTGCGAAGCGCGCCATCCCACATGGAGTAATACATGCGGCTTTGGAAGGCCACCTTGATGTTCTCTATGACCGTCATGGATTTGAACAGGCGTATGTTCTGGAACGTACGGGCAACACCCTCGTTGGTGATCGCATAGGTGGGCCGGCCGGAAATGCGCTTGCCCAGCAGCAAAACGCTGCCTTCGGTGGGGGTATACACGCCTGTGAGCAGGTTGAACACCGTGGTCTTTCCGGCGCCGTTGGGGCCGATCAGGCCTACGATCTCATTGTCGGAAAGCTGGATGTCCACATCCTCCACCGCGTGCAGGCCGCCAAAGCGTACGCCCAGGTTTTTCAATTCCAGCACGGGCGCCGCATCCGCATCGGGATAGGCCGGCATATCCGGCATAATGGGGCCGGCCTTGCGCCGGTGCAAAAGCGCCTCCGCCCGCTTTGCAAAAGCCGCAAAGCCGGGGACCAGCCGGCTTAGCAGGCGGCTTAAGGAAAATTCCCATATACCCATCAGCCCCTTCGGCCGGAAGATCATCATGGCGATCAGCAAAAGGGCATAGGCCAACTGGCGGTATTCCACCAGCTTCGCCATGGCAAACTGCACCACCGTAAGGCCGGTAGCCGCCACAATGGAGCCGGTAAAGCTGCCCATGCCGCCGAAAACCACCATCACCAAATATTCGATGGAGGTGTTGAAGTCAAACTTGGTAGGGTCCAGCACGCCCACGGAATGGGCGTACAGCGAGCCGGCCACCCCGGCAAAAAAGGCCGAAATGGTAAAGGCCATCATCTTGTAGCGGGTCACGGGCACACCGGCCGCGTCGGCCGCCACCTCATTTTCGCGGATGGCCAGGATCGCCCGGCCATGGCGGGACCAGGCCAGCATAAACAGCAGCGCCACCACCAGGGCCATGGTCCAGTAGGAGATGCCAAAGCTTGTATACAGCGTGATGCCGAACATCTTGCGCCCTCCGCCGGTCCAGGGGGCGAACACGGTGGTAATCAGCACGCGGATGATCTCGCCAAACCCCAGGGTGATAATCGCCAGGTAGTCGCCCCGCAGGCGCAGGGCGGGGATGCCGATCAAATAGCCCACCAGCGCGGCGGCAAGGCCGCCGCCGATCATGGCCAGGGGAAACAGGAAGGAATTGTTTTGGGGCAGGACCTGTGTGGTAAGAATGGCCGAGATATATGCGCCAATGGACATAAAGCCCGCGTGCCCAAGGGTCAGTTCCCCCAGCACGCCGGTGACAAGGTTCAGGCTTGTGACCAGGATGATGTTATAGCACACCTGTGTCAGAAGCGCGTCCAGCGCCCGGTTTCCCCCGCCGCTTGCCAGGAACCGGCTCACCGCTATAAAAAGGGCAAGCACGGCCATCAGGTTGACCAGCGATGTAAGACGCCTGTTCTTTTTCATAATGCCGCCCCCCTTATAGTTTTTCCCGCGTCTTTTTGCCCAGAAGGCCCGAGGGCTTGAAAAGCAGCACAAGGATCAATATGCCAAAGACCATGGCATCCACGTATTCACTGGCATAATACTTCATAAACGTTTCCGCGATGCCGATCAAAAAGCCGCCCAGGGCCGCGCCGGGAATGATGCCGATGCCGCCCAGGACTGCCGCCACAAAGGCTTTAAGGCCCGGCATAGAGCCCAGCAGCGGCTTGATGTATACCACCTTCTGGGCATAGAACATCGCACCGATGGCGGCCAGCGCGCAGCCGATGGCGAAGGTGATGGAAATGGTGGTATCCACATTGATACCCATCAGCCTGGCGGCGCCGGGATCCTCGCTGACGGCCCGCATGGCCTTGCCGGTACGGGTCCTTTTCACAAAGGCCTGCAGGCCCACCATCAGGGCCAGGGAGACGGCCAGGGTCAATATCTCCAGCAGGAATACCGGCTTCCTGCCCACCTTGAATATGGCAATTTTGGGGATCAGCGTGGGGAAAGCGATCTGTCCGCTGCCAAATACCAATTGGGCGGTGATCTGCAGCGTCATGCTGATGCCGATGGCGGTGATCAGGGCGGATATCCGGGGCGCGCTGCGAAGGGGCTTATAGGCCACGCGGTCCATGAAAACGCCCAGGGCCACGCACAGGATCACAGCGAACAGAACGGAAAAGATGACAGCCAATGCCGGATGGAACGCTGAAAAGGCGGCCACCAGCGTTGTGGTCATGATCCAGAACACCGCGTAGGACCCAACCATCATGATGTCGCCATGGGCGAAATTGATCAGCTTGACAATGCCGTACACCATGGTATAGCCC
>JAEWWY010000543.1 GCA_023458835.1 Bacillota bacterium | reverse complement strand
ACCAGCACCATATCGCGCATAGGCGCACCTCCCGGTTTGATCGCATAAAGATTACCATTCGACGCACGGACGCCAAATCCTGCATCGCCATCAGCCCCTCAGCCCCATTACGCCATCATAAACTTTGTAAAATCTCAAAGGGAGCGCGAGGGGGAACCGCAGTTCCCCCTCGTTTGTACTAAAACCGGCAGCAGGCCCCGCCTGGTCTTTGGGTTTTGCCTGGGGCTTTCTATGGGCGGAACCGGATAAGGGCCAAGCCCCGGCGGTTTCAGAAGGATATCGCCGGAAATCCTATGCTCATGGATCCATTCGGGAATAATTCGGCGCTTCCTTGGTGATGGAAATATCGTGGGGATGGCTTTCCTTCAGGCCCGCGCCGGTAATGCGGATGAATTCCCCGTTTTTGCGCAAATCCTCAATGGTGGACGTCCCGCAATAGCCCATGCCGGACCGCAGGCCCCCCATCAGTTGGAACACGGTGTCCGACAGCGGCCCTTTGTAGGGCACGCGGCCTTCCACACCCTCGGGTACCAGCTTCTTGGCATCCTCCTGGAAGTACCTGTCGCGGCTGCCCTCCGCCATGGCCCCAAGGGACCCCATGCCCCGGTACACCTTGAAGGAGCGGCCCTGGTAAATTTCCATGGCCCCCGGGCTTTCCTCCACGCCGGCCAGCAGGCTGCCCAGCATGACCGCCGCCGCTCCCGCGGCAATGGCCTTGGGGATATCGCCGGAATATTTGATGCCGCCGTCGGCAATGACGGATATGCCATGCTTGTCGGCTTCCTCGGCGCAGTCGCTGACGGCCGTGATTTGGGGAACGCCGATGCCTGCCACCACACGGGTGGTGCATATGGAGCCGGGGCCGATGCCCACCTTTACACAGTCTACGCCCGCCGAGATCAAATCATGAGTGGCTGCCGCGGTAGCCACGTTGCCTGCAAACAATTGCACACCGGGATAGCATTTGCGGATTTCCTCCACCGCATGCAAAACGCCCATGCTGTGGCCGTGGGCCGTATCGATGGAGATCACGTCCACCTTGGCGTTTATCAGCGCCTCCACGCGCTTTATCACATCCTTGGTGATGCCCACCGCCGCGCCGCACAAAAGCCGTCCGTTGGCGTCCTTGGCGCTGTTGGGGTATTTGGTGGCCTTTTCAATGTCCTTGATGGTGATCAGGCCCCGCAGGTTGTAGTCCTTGTCCACAATGGGCAGCTTCTCGATGCGGTGGGCGGCCAGTATCTTCTTGGCCTCCTCCAGCGTGGTGCCCACCGGCGCCGTGACCAGGTTTTTGCTTGTCATCACTTCGCCGATAAGGCGGTCCATATCGGTTTCAAAGCGCAGGTCCCGGTTGGTAAGGATGCCCACCAGCCGCCCGTCCCTGGTGATGGGTACGCCGCTGATGCGGTAACGGGCCATCAATGCGTCCGCGTCCCGGATCAGATGCTCCGGAGAAAGAAAAAATGGATCGGTAATGACGCCGTGCTCGCTGCGTTTTACCTTATCCACCTGGGCCGCCTGCTCTTCAATTGTCATGTTCTTGTGAATGATCCCCAGCCCGCCTTCCCTGGCGATGGCGATGGCCAGGCGCGCGTCCGTCACCGTATCCATGGCGGCGGAGAGCAGTGGTATGTTCAGCTTGATGGCCGGGGTCAGGCGCGTGGATAGATCCACATCCTTGGGGAGCACTTCACTCCGGCGGGGAATAAGCAATACATCGTCAAAGGTAAGGCCTTCGCGCACCTGTTTTCTCAGCATATGCATCATCCTTTCCATGGTCATGAAGGGAGGTTATACCAAGCCCGGCGTCAGCCAACCTTGATATATTGGATTATTAGGAGTTATTCTATCAGCATGGACAACCCATGTCAAACAATTTTTGCATTTTTTCTTTCACTTTTACGCATCTTTTTCATCGTCGGACAACACATGATCAATTTACTAGCACTCTCGATCGGTGAGTGCTAATTTTCCCTTGCAATCCTGCCCATCCAATGGTAAAATACCCAAAGGACATGCCTTAAAAAGGGCAGCGCCGGCCTCCAACCGGGAAGGCCGCGCCTGAACCACGCAAGCAACACAGGAGGAATGCAATATGAACAGGGAAAACGGCAGTATTTCCATCCATGCGCAAAACATCATGCCTATCATCAAGCGGTGGCTGTATTCCGATAAGGACATCTTCATCCGCGAAATGGTGTCCAACGGCTGCGACGCCATCACCAAATACAAGATGGTCCACCTGGGCGCGGAGGAAGATTTCCGTGTCACGGTGGAGGTGGATAAGGAAAAAGGCGAGCTGCGCTTTATAGACAACGGCATCGGCATGACGGCGGAGGAAGTGCACAAGTACATCAACCAGGTGGCCTTCTCCAGCGCCGAGGAGTTTGTAAAGAACTATGGCGGCGAGAACCAGGAAAACGGCGGCATCATCGGCCATTTCGGCCTGGGCTTTTACTCCGCCTTCATGGTGTCCGGCAAGGTGACCATCGACACCCTTTCTTACCAGGAGGGCAGCGAGGCCGTGCGCTGGGAAAGCGCCGACGGCATGCAGTTTGAAATGTCGGCTTCGGACAAGGCGGAACGGGGCACAGTGATCACCCTGCACATCTCGGAGGAAGAAAAAGAGTTTCTGGAAACCTACCGCGTCCGGGAGGTGCTGGACCGCTACTGCGGCTATCTGGCCATCCCTGTCTATTTGAAGGACCTTGCCGCCAAGCCCATCCCCGCCGAGAAGAAAGAGGGCGAGGAAGAACAAGAACCCAAGCTGCCCGAGCCGCAGCTCATCAACGAAACCCATCCCCTGTGGCTGAAAAACCCCAAGGATTGCACCGATGAGGAGTACAAGTCCTTCTACCGCAAGCTCTTCCACGAGTTTGAGGACCCGCTGTTCTGGGTACACCTGAACGTGGAGTATCCCTTCAACTTAAAGGGCATCCTTTACTTCCCCAAGCTGAAGAACGACTTTGGCGCCAGGGAAGGCGAGATCAAGCTTTTCAGCGGCCAGGTATTCGTAGCCAACAATATCAAGGAAGTCATCCCCGAGTTTCTGATGCTGTTGAAGGGCGTCATCGACTGTCCCGACCTGCCGCTGAACGTCAGCCGTTCCTTCCTGCAAAACGATGGCTATGTGAAAAAGCTGTCCGCCCACATCACCAAAAAGGTGGCGGACAGGCTGACAAGCCTTTTCAACACCCAGCGGGAAACGTATCAAACCTATTGGGACGACATCCATCCCTTCATCAAGTTCGGCTGCATCCGCGACAGCAAGTTCTTTGACGCGGTGAAATCCATCCTGCTTTTAAAGACCGCCGCCGGCGAGTATTACACCTTGGAGGAATACAAGGCCCGCAACGAGGGCAAGGCCGGCAAGAAGATCTACTACACCAATGATTCCAAGCGCCAGGCCGCCTCTGTGGAGCTGTATACCCAGCGGGGCATCGACGTGGCGGTGATGGAGCATGTGATCGACGGCAACTTCCTGTCCTTTATGGAGTACGGCGGCGGGCTGGAGGAGGTATCCTTTGCCCGTGTGGACGCCGATGTGGAGAGCCTGAAGGAAGAAAGCGACGAGGGCAAGGATGTAAGCCGCGAAGCGCTGGAAAAGCTCTTTAGGGAAGCCCTTGATCAAAAGGACCTGGAGGTCAAGCTGGAGGCGCTGTCCAACCGTGACCTGAGCGCCCTTTTGGTGGAGGACGAGCAAAGCCGCCGCTTTAAGGAAATGAGCCGCATGTACGGCCAGGATTTCAAAATGCCCGAAAAGTTTACGCTTGTCTTAAACCGCCTGAATGTAACCGTGCAGGCCATCGCCACCCGGGAACCAGGTGAGGCCACCACCCTCATCTGCCAGCAGATGTACGACCTGGCCCGCATGGCCGCCCGGCCCCTGGAGCCGGATGAGGTCTCCGCCTTCCTGGCAAGGAGTCAAAAACTGCTGGGCATGGTGGCAGGGGGCTGACGTGAGCGCCGGGGGCGCCGCCCCCGGCACCCCTGCCTAAGGGATATATCCCTTAGGAAACCCAATTACGATTTATAAATAAAAGTTAACGTGCTTCTTGATGAATCTTTTGCATCAAAATGCACGTTTTTTCTGGTTGAATATTTTGCATCAGCTCATGTTGTATTCATCATGCTTAATAACTTATAAAGCTGTACTACAAAATCAGATATTCTTCTGTGCACCTTTTTCAAAAATTCTAATACACAAACATTCGTTCCTTCAAATCTAAACTCGGTCCAGTTTTCTATATTGATTTCTGCGGATCCAAAGTCAAAGTCAGATACTACCTTTCCATCCTTATAAGTTAAATGATTAATGAGACTACCTGATACTTCAACGTTTTCTAGTATAGCTGTACTTGTATTATCTATACTTAATTAACCCATCGCCAATAGAAATCCCATCAGCTCTGTTTTGACTGGTTAAGTTTCTATGTTTCATCGTATTTGTTCGATCGCACAAATCTTCTAACCATGTATCATTTACTTTATATGTTTGGATTGATTCAATATGAGAATATATCTCAGGATACGTTGAAACAAACTTTTCTGTCAGATTTTTTTTGACCTTTTTCCGGAATGTTTCTTCATCGCTTCCGTAAGGGAAGTATATCATTCTGTCAGCGCTATACTCATTTGGCATAAGTTTCTCAAAAACGTCCTGTGCACAATATTCAAGACAACTTCGAAAGTGTTCAAGTGATGATTTAATCTTAGGTTTTAGAACTTCCCTAACCGAAGTATCGTAACGTGCTTTTTTTACAGATGACTCTATGAGAATTATATTCGCTCCTGCATCCATAAGTAAGGCTCTAATATCATCATATCGATTTGCCATTATAGCACATCCTTTGAAATTTTCTATTTTGACTTCATCCGCCATAGGCGGCGCTTCGGATACGGGGCCTTTCTGGTCCTCTTTCGGGGCGAAAGAGAACATCTCCTTGTCACAAGGCAAGTTGCTTGCGATTCGACGAAGTAGCGCCTTCTAGTGGACTTTCAACACAGAAGCAACGAATTAGATAATCCCTGGTAGAGAAATCAATAAACAAACAACACCGTAGGGGCAAAGATCGATGGATTTTCCATGCAATCGCAATCCCCCGGCAGATAAGCCAACAGCATATGGCTTCATAGGTTGATTATCAATCGCC
>JAEWWY010000542.1 GCA_023458835.1 Bacillota bacterium | reverse complement strand
GGCATACAGGCATCCCTGTTTATGGGCATCATCAGTGCCTTTGGCTTTCAGGCCGGCACCAAGGTGCAAAGCGCACAGGCATTGCTGGGCATCAGGCTCGGCACAGGCGTGCTGCCTTTCGTTTTCATGGTACTAAGCATCATTCCCTTGCTTTTCCTGCCCATAGACAAGAAAAGGGAGCAGGAGATTTCGGAGTTTGCAAAAAACAGGCAAGTTGAGAACTGCTGATTATGCCGGGGGTCATGCAAGCCCGCCCGCGCTGCGCTTTTTTGAGACCGCCATGGCCACCAGCAAAGCCGCCGCTCCAAATCCCAGCATGACCAGCAAGTTGAAAAGCACAGGGGCGATATTGCTTAAGGAAAAGCCAGAGAGAGCAGCGATCATATGATTGCTTTTGATATACCAGTAGGTGGGTGTAAAGCTGGCGATGGTGAGCACCGCCTTACTCAGCAAAAACTGGGGTACAAACGCCCCGCTTAGGAAACTGAAGGCCAGCGTCAGCGTGTTTTGCAGCGGCGCCTGGGCGTTGCGCTTTTTGATGAGCGTGCCCAGAAGGAAGCTGATGGCGAGGCTGGCGATCATGAACACAAAGGCGTTTACGCACAGCCAAAGCCCCTGAAGGAAGGTCATTTCTTTGGCGTAGATGGCCACACCCAGGCCGCACATCAGCGCCCAGCAAACCACGCCGAAAACCATGTTCGCCAGAAACATTTGAAGGTTCATGCTGGTGGAAGGAAGCGGCGCGCAAAGGTTTCTTCGCTTCAGATCCGCCTGGTTGAAGGTCAGCATAAATGTGGTGACGCCCAGGATCAGCACCGCAAACAAAGTATAAGACATATAGTTGAATACATACAGGTGCTGTCCTTCGCTGGGCCGCACCGGTACGGAAGATTCCACCCGCATAGGCGCAGCCTTCTTTAGATCGGCGCGCACAAGCTGCGCAATCTCCGCCTGATTGTTTTCTTTGCCGTATTTCCTATACAGCGCGGCGGTGGCAAAATACTTATCCACCAGCGTCTTCAAGAATACCGCATTGGTGGAATCCGGCGTGCCCGCCGCTTCGAGGGCAGCATCCCTGCCGCTCAAAAATGCTTCGGTGAATCCCTTGGGAATCTTCACGGCATACTCCACCGAATGGAAGAACAGCGCATCCTGGAGCGCATCTGGCTGAGCTCCCATGGCTTGAATCGAGGCGTGCTCCGAAAAATATTCCATAAATCCCTGTATGAGAGAACCTGGCTCATCCTCATTGATTATGGCGGCACTTGGCTTGGATGCCGAAAAAGATGCTATCTGCGGTGCTCCCGCGCTGGAGTAAAAGGCGGAGACCAAAAGGGTCATCAGCAGAAAGATCATCACATACATGATCAACTGTCCGCGGTTGTCGCGGATGACCTTGAAGTAAACCTTAAAGACTTGCATACTTGCGCCTCCTTATGGCACGGTAGATTAGCCCGCAGAACAGCACGGAGAAAGCGGCCAGGAGCCCTATATTCATAAAGAACCGGCCATGGTCCGCATAATAGTACAGGGCATAGAAGCCGTCCGCCACCAGCGCGGCCGGGTTGATATAGGCGGCCGGCGGGAATGCTTTGGCCACGATATATTTCATTTCCACAAACATCAGCCCTGCGAAAAAGGACAGGACCATGCTGACGGAAATAAGGATGCCCGTGGTGACCCCCTCGCTTTTGCGGCCGACGGCGGCCACCGCCGCGCCAAAGGTAATGCCCATCACGCTGCCCACAAAGCTTAAAAGCAGGACATAGCCTGTTTGGCTGCCAAAATCCACATGAAGGGCAAAGCGCAGGAAGGCAATCAAAATCAGCATCTCACAATACTGTATGAGCATGCCGGCGGACAGGCCGGCCAGGAACACCTTCAATTTGTGGACAGGGGCCACGCTGACCCTGGCGCCTTGGGCGGACAGGTTGGCCTGTATATCCATCACCTCCTGCGCGCCAAAGAAGCTGCCATACATGCAGGTCATGGCCAGCAGTGCGTAAAAATAGGCCAGCAGTGTTTCCGGTTCAGGGATGCCCTCAAGCGGCTTGGTATATGTTCTCTGGGCGTTTAGATCGCCTATCAGCCCGCTGAAAGCCGCGGCGGGATTTTGCTTGAGCAGCGTTTCCGCCGTGTGGCTCATCTGCAAATAACCGTCCAGGAATGATTTCAAAACCGTCTCGTTCAGGCCGGAGGCGGCCACCGCCGCATGAAGCCCGCCCTGGACATCCACATAGCCTGCAACAGCGCCTGAAGCCAGCAGCTCGCGGGCCTTATCAAGACTTGCGGCAGTTACAGAAAACATCGCGTCTTCCCCGGTGGAAGCCGCCTTAAGCACGCTGCGGAACACAGTATCCGCCTGATAAGCTTCGTTATCCACCACCGCAATGGGAATCTGCTTGAAGGTTTCGGCCGTATACAGGTTGGCAAAAGCCAGGCTGAAAAACACCGACAGGAGAATGGGAAAGAACAGCGTCCAAAAAACCATTTCCCGGTTGCGTAACAGATATTTCAGCCGGTACAAAAACACATGGCGGAACAAATCAAATCTCCTCCTAATCCCGAAGCTGCTTTCCCGTGATCTCCAGGAAAACATCATTGAGGGTGGGCAGCACGGCGTATACCTGGCCAAAGGAAACGCCGCTGTCCTTCAAGCAGTCCAGCAAGTGCACCAGGTTGCGGCTGCCGTTTACAAACTTCACCATCAGCTCCCGGCCGTCATACTCCGCGGAGTTCAATCCCGGCAGCGAACGGATGCGTTCCATGGCGCCATCGCTTAAATCCAGCACCTCCACGGTGACCTTTTCCCCCACCTTGATCATGGATTTCAGCTCTTCCTTGGTGCCCAGGGCAATCACCTGCCCCTTATCCATGATGGCAATGCGGGAGCAGATCTGTTCCACCTCCTCCATATAGTGGGAGGTGTATACGATGGTGGCCCCTTCCCGGTTCAACCGCTGGATGCCCTCCAGAATGTTGTTTCGGCTTTGGGGGTCCACCGCCACAGTAGGCTCATCCAGGATGATGAGCTTGGGCTTGTGGGCGATGCCGCAGGCAATGTTCAGCCGGCGCAAAAGACCGCCGCTCAACTTTTTGGGAAGGAATTTGCGAAAATCCTGCAAGCCTACAAATTCGACCGCCTCTTCCACCAAAGCAGCCCTTTGCGCTTTGTCCCGGATATAAAGACCGCAGAAATAGTCGATGTTCTCCTGTACGGTCAGCTCGTTGAACACTGCCACGTTCTGCATGACGATGCCGATATCCCGCTTGATGCCATACGCCTCCGGCGTCATGTTTTTGCCAAAGACGCGGATGTCGCCCTTGTCATACTTTAAAAGCGACAGCAGGCAATTGATGGCGGTGGTCTTGCCGGAGCCGTTGGGGCCCAGGAGGCCGAAGATCTCCCCCTCCGCTACCTGAAGATTGAAATGGTCCAGCGCGATCAGATCGCCGTAACGTTTGACAAGATTGCTGATGGAAATAACCATGTGTATCCTCCTCCTTGTTCATGACCATTGTAGCCCTTTTCACAAGCAGACGGTAGTGAGGAACATCCAAATCCGGTATGACAAATGTCACATTCGAACCCGCGCTTGTGCGCCCGGCGAAAATAGCGTAAAATGAAAGTCAGCGAGAGGGGGGACCGACTGTGTACGAGCTGCTGGATAAGGGCTTTATCCTGGCATGCTGCCTTGTTATGGGGCTGATACACAACGCCGATCCCCTGCTGGCCATACCGTTTATTGCCGCCATAGCCGTAAGCGCCGCCAACAGCTTCAAGGATTCCCCCTTCATCAGAGGCGGGGGCCTTGGCCTGGTGCTTCTCTTAGGCCTATGGGAGCCTGCCTTTTTGCTGTTTGTGCCCCTGTCCCTTTACGATGTGTTCCTTACACGCCAGGTCTTTCTTGCGTTGCTTCTGCCGCCGCCGCTGATCCTTGCCTTCCCCGCTCTTGGCCTGGAATTATCGGTGCTCCTCCTGCTGTTTTCCGTGATGGCTGTTTTCCTAAAAACAAAGACGGTACGTGAACTCCGCCTTAAGGAAAGCCACAACCATCTTCGGGACAGCGCCGCGGAACTGGCGCTGCAGCTTGAAAACACCAACCGGGAGCTGCGCCTTCATCAGGATGAGCAGGTGCATACTGCCATGCTCAAGGAGCGCAACCGCATCGCCAGGGAAATCCACGACAATGTAGGCCATCTGCTGTCCAGCGCCATGCTGCAGTTGGGCGCGCTGCTTTCACTCCCGCAGGCGGAAAACATCCGCGAGCCTTTGCTCATTCTGAAAAACACGCTCTCCGAGGGGATGAACAGCATCCGCCAGAGCGTACACGGGCTTCACGATGAGTCGGTGGACCTGCAGGAGGAGCTAAGCTCCTTGCTCCGCAGCTTCGCCTTCTGCAATGTCACGCTGGATTATGATGTGGAAACAACCCCTGACAGGCGGATCAAGTATGCCTTCCTTGCGGTGGTGAAGGAAGCCCTTTCCAACGTCTCAAGGCATTCCAGTGCTACCCAGGTATCCATTACCGTGCGCGAGCACCCGGCG
>JAEWWY010000541.1 GCA_023458835.1 Bacillota bacterium | reverse complement strand
GAAGCGCCTTGTTCCGTTTTGCAGATGAGCCCGATGGATTGATAGCCCTTTTCCTTGCAGGATACCACCTCTTCCGCCAACAGTTCAACCATTTCCGGCAAGCTGCCGGCCCTTAAGACAGCCGGCTCCTCTCCTGACCGGCTGAAGCACTGGCCCGCCATGCCTGAATGCAGGAATCTGGCACTGAACCGCCATATCTCCATGGTGCAGCGGAAGCTTTTTTCCATCGTGGCAAACGTGCATTTTTCCTTGCCCAGCATGCTGCCGATTTGCCGGTACAGCGATATATCCTCGCATTTCCCTACGGCCTGATTGATATCCCCCAAAATGGTGCAGCGGGCATTTGGAAACAGTTTTCGCAAAAGGGCGAAATGCAAAAGCTCCTCATCCTGCGCCTCATCGATCACAAGCTGGCGGATATGGCTATACTCGCCGCACCCATGGATGCCAATGTGCAAATACGCGAGCGCCGCGGCATCGTCATACGAAAGCTGCTCTTGCGTCCATTGCCCGCAGGCGAACGCCAGAATTTCCTCTATGTTTCCGGGCAGCGCAATACCCTCAGCCAACCGGTAAAAGCTTTGTTTGTCTTCGAGCAGCCGCTTGTATACCGCTTTGGTGTCAATCCTTGTAAATGCCTGAACCTCCCTCAAAAGCACAGCGCTCTCCCGGATGGACAGAAACCTTGCAAATTCCTCCACCTCCATCGCGTGCTCCGGATACCGCGCCGCAAAATCATTCAGCTTCCGGATGCGATTTTTCCGGAGCCCATGTATTTTTTCGAATATCTCCTGTTCCAGCCATTGAAGGCGCATGCCCAAGGACGCCATCTTTTGGGGATTGCACGTAATTGACATTAGTATCTCCCGGTGGGCCACGCATTGCCCGTCATAATCCACATCATGAAAACTGATCCATCTTTTGGGCAGGTCGCGTACCAGCCGGTCAAGGATCTGTGCAAACGCGGCGGAACCCTTGAAGGCCATGCTGCTCTTGCGGATTTCCCGCTGCCTGTCATCCCGGCAGCAAAGCAATTGCTCCAGCCATTCGCCCCGTGACTGTATCTTTTCCCCAGGCAAAATATGCTGGAAGAGTTCCTCCAGGAGCATGGTCTTCACCGTGCTCTCCCCCAATTCCGGAAGAACCTGGGAAATGTACTGCTCATAGATCGGGCTTGGCGACAGGATAAGGATATCGTTGGAGCTTACCCTGCCCGTCAGTTCCCGGTACATGAGATACGCGACCCTGTGCAGGGCAATGGAGGTTTTTCCGCTTCCCGCCGTGCCCTGAACCATCAGCACATCGCTGTCCATGTCCCTTATGACGATATCCTGATCCTTTTGAATGGTTTCCACAATGGTCTTCATTTGCGGGGACGCATTCTTGGACAGCAGACCGCGAAGGAATTCGTCGATGATCTGAATATCCGCGTCAAAAAAGTAGAGCAGATTGCCCTGCCGTATTTCATATTGCCGTTTTAACAGCACCTCACCTGAAACCATGCCGGCCGGCGCTTCATACGATGCCTTGCCCAGGCCAAAGCGATAGAATACGCTGGCGATGGGCGCGCGCCAATCATGCACATGAATGGTAAGCGTGTCCTTTTCCATCAGCATGCAGCGGCCGATATAGACTTTTTCGCCAGCCTCTTCCCCGTCAAAGCGAAAATCAATCCGTGCAAAATAGGGTGAGTCCAGCATGACCCCAAGCGACCGGATCGTTGCCGTTTCCTTGTCGCGCTCGGCGATTTGGTCCAATTCGGGTTGAAAGTATTGGCTCCATTCCGCTATATCGTGAAAACCCTGCATGGAATACAGGCTGGAAACGGATCGCGTGCGCGGCGCGTACTCCTGCAGGTCCTCATGGGCGGAAGAGATGGCGGCCTCCCGCTCCTTGCGCTTTTGCTTTATCAGCGCTATTTGCCTGTCCACGTAGGCGAGCGTTTGCTCAAGATGCAGTTTTTCAAGCTGCAATTCCTTTTGTTCCTGCGTTTGCTCCATTCTCTTATATCCCCTTTCGTCTGATGACGGGATGAGATTGGGCGCCTTCCGTCGTGCGTGTAGTCTAGCACATCAGCGCGGAAATATACAGTCTTGTTATTGCAAAAGCGGCATGCTATAATATAAATGGCAGGAGGCAGGGGTATATCATCCCGCTGCCGGAACGATTGAAGCACGTTCGATATGTCAAAAGGGCCGTCTGTGGTGGCGGTCTTTTTTTATTTGTTACAAATCAGCACTTGACGCGCCATGGAATAACCTGTAAAATGCGGTTAGACATTTGTCTAACTCAGAAGGACGTGAAAAAAATGAACGGAAAGACGGCATTGACGGAGGCCGAATGGAAAATCATGCAGCTTCTTTGGGACTCCGGCCCGCTGACCATGATGGAAATCACCAAGACGCTGGAAGGGGCCACCGGATGGACAAAGAATACGGTGACCACGCTGCTCAAGCGGATGAATCAAAAGGGCACGGTGCATGTGGATGAAACGGGCAGCGTGAAGCGGTATTTCCCGAAGGTGGAGAAAAAGAAGGTAACAAGGGAACAGACGGACACGCTGCTCAAACGCCTGTTCTCCGGCAAGGTTTCCCTGCTGGTGGCGAACCTGGTGGAGCAAGGGAATATGACGGAAGAAGAAATAAAGGAGCTTATGAAAATCCTTCAGAACGCATCTGAAAAGTGAACTGGGGTACGGGAGGTAGAAATATGCGCAGCGCTACGGTCTACAATTTTCTGATCGAAGCCAATATCATGGCCGGTATTGCCATCGTGCTCATGCTGCCTGTACGCAAATTTCTGCGGGCAAAGCTTGGCAACCGTGTCATCTGGTTTGCATGGCTGCTGGTGGCCATACGGCTCATTTGCCCGCTGGCATTGCCCAACCCTGCGATCAACGAGATCCGCCCCGCTTATAGCACTGATCAGGGCATCCGCCCCATGGCGGACCAGGTTCGTGTGCGCTTCAGGGATGGCGTTACCAATGCTTATCACGCCGTGTTTGGATATAGCAGCGGCAGGGCAAACAATCCTGTGGCAAAGACCACATGGGATGTGGTATATTCCACTTCAAACGGAAGGTTCTCCAAAGCGTTGCTATGGGTATACTTCAGCGGCGCGGCGGGTGTGCTGGGATACATGGTGTTCCAAAATGTCCGTTTCCGCAGGCGGCTTCGGAAAAACCGCATTGAAAAGCTTTCCGGGGAAATGCTGGAGCAATACCTTGCCCTGTCAAAAGAGTGTGGAATCAAGCCTGTCCCCGTCTATTTGACCGATCCCCTGCCCAGCGCCTGCCTGGCAGGCGTATTCCGGCCGTTCATCGCGCTGCCACTTTCCACACAGCCCAAGGATATGATGAAGGTCCTCATTCATGAAAGCTGCCACTTAAAGGGGCACGACAATCTTTGGGGCATAGTCCGCAACCTTTGCTGCATCCTTCATTGGTTCAATCCCCTTGTATGGTGGGCGGCAGGCATGAGCCGCACGGACTGTGAGCTGAAATGTGATGACCGCGTGGTCGAAAAGCTGGATAAGGAGGAAAGGCTGGCTTATGCCAATATGCTTGTGTCCGCGAAAAGGGGCACGCGCAATATGACGGTTCTGGCTACCTGCATGAGCATGACAGGCCGGCAAATGAAGCAGCGCATCAATACGATCATGAACAGCCGTAAGGCGCTGCGCTGGCTGACGCTTAGCTTTGCCGCCCTGGCCTCGGCCGCACTCCTTTTCGCCTTTGCCACCGCGGAATACGCAAAACCTGTTTCCATCCCGGATCCGCCCAAAGCAGTGGAGGGCTTCGCAGGCTTTCAGACCATTGCCACAGGGGAGGATGCCAGCCGGTATGCCAAGGAATTCCTGGGCTGTGATGCGATCGGCGCCGACACCCAAAAGCTTAACATCAAAGTAGATCAGGGCGACGGCATATGGTATGTAAATGCCTTCATGCCAGCCAAAGCACTGCCTTACCGCCTGACCTTTGACGCGTATGGCATGATCGTTTTTTTTGCAAATGACACCGTCTATTATGCAAACGCTCATCCGGCAGCCCCCCCC
>JAEWWY010000540.1 GCA_023458835.1 Bacillota bacterium | reverse complement strand
GGGGACCACCATCGCCGCCACTGCCAAGGAGGCTCAGGCCAGGGATGATGGTATCACCCCGGAAGCGCTTACCCTGCGTATGATCCAATACCTGGCAATCATGCGGGATTCGGTACAGGCTGGGCTGGACCCCGAGCTGCGTTCCGTATCCCACATGGCGGGCGGGCAGGCCGCACGGCTATATGCTCAGTTCAAGCGCGGCGGCTCGCTGTGCGGCACCATCATGGGCAAGGCCACGGCTTATGCCCTGGCTGTAGCGGAATGCAACGCCTGCATGGGCAAGATCGTGGCGGCCCCCACCGCCGGGGCCTGCGGCATCCTGCCCGCCGCGCTGCTTGCCGTACAGGAGGAGAAAAACCTTACCGACGAAACTGTTGCCGATGCATTGTTCACCGCTGCCGCCGTGGGCCGGGTGATCGCCCAGGAGGCCACTATTTCCGGCGCCGAGGGGGGCTGCCAGGCCGAAAGCGGTTCTGCCGCCGCCATGGCTGCCGCCGCTTTGGTGGAGCTCATGGGCGGAACGCCATCGATGGCCGCCGATGCCTGCTCCTTCGCGCTCATGAATACCATGGGCCTGGTATGTGATCCGGTGGGCGGCCTGGTGGAGGTGCCCTGCGTGTACCGCAACGTGGGCGGGATAGGCAACGCTTTCACCGCGGCAGATATGGCCCTCTCCGGCATCACCTGCCCCATTCCGCCCGACGAAGTCATCCTGGCCATGAAGGAGGTGGGCGACGCCATGCCCTCCTCTCTTCGGGAAACGGGCGAAGGCGGCTGTGCCGCCTGCCCCTCCATGCGCGCAAGGTTCGTAAAATAAATATGCCCAGGGGCTCTGCCCCTGGGAACCACGCTCAAGGGATTTCATCCTTTGAGAATCCCTTTTTATTAAGAAAAAAATATGCGTGCCACGCGATACAGGCGGGCGGTTGATCATTGTCCCTGCGGCTGCAAAGACTGTATTGGCTTTTCTTCCGGTTCGCAGATGCACCGGCAGTGAAGTCAACAAGCAAACTGCATCGCAGGGACAATGATCAACCGCCCGCTTGAGCCTGGTACCCTGGGGCAACAGGCGTGTATTCCCAATCGCCTAATTAGTAGTTTTCCGCCCTCACCATGAAGAACGCCTGGGGATGGTTGCACGCCGGGCACATCTGGGGAGCCTTCTTGCCGATGACCAGATGGCCGCAATTGGCGCACTGCCAGATGGCGTCGCCTTCCTTGGAGAAGACAAGGCCGCCTTCCACGTTGGCCAACAGCTTGAGGTAACGCTCCTCGTGGGTCTTTTCGATCTTGGCCACCTGTTCGAACAGGAAAGCGATCTTGTCAAACCCTTCTTCCTTGGCTTCCTTGGCAAAGGTCGCATACATGTCGCTCCACTCGTAGTGCTCGCCGGCGGCGGCATCCTTCAAGTTGACTGCCGTCTCGGGAACGTTATCGCCATGCAGGAGCTTGAACCAAATCTTGGCGTGTTCCTTTTCGTTGTCGGCCGTCTCCTGGAAAAGTGCCGCAATCTGCTCGTAACCATCCTTCTTTGCCCGGGAGGCATAATAGGTATACTTGTTGCGGGCCTGGGACTCTCCGGCGAAGGCCGCCATCAGGTTCGCTTCGGTTCTGGTTCCTTTCAATTCCTTCATAACTGCGTCTCCTCCTCAATGAAAATATATTTCAAGGGTTTCACCCATGAAACGCGCCACAATTTGCTCAAGCTTCGCCTTCATGCCTTTGGCATGATGCGCAAATGCCTCTGAACAAAATCTCCCGCTCCGTAACCTCAAAGCCCTGCTCCGCAAGGGCAGCACCCAAGCCGCTTATGCAGCCTTCCTCCATCACATCCAGCACACGCCCGCACTCCTGGCATTGGGCATGGTAGTGACTTGCCAGCCTGAAGTCAAAACGGATGGCAGTATCCAGCAACTGCACCCGGCGGATCTGCCCCCCGTCGGCCAGCACGTTCAGATTACGGTATACCGTAGCTTTGCTGACATTGGGATGGTCCCTTACAATCATCCCATACACGTCGTCCGCGGTAGGATGATACAACTTCTGTACCGCTTCCAGCACCAACTGACGTTGCACCGTACTTCTGACATTCATGGAAATCATCCTTATTGAGAATTATTCTCGATAAGGATTTTATATTAAGATGCTGTTCCTGTCAATAGCCTTCCCAAAAGTTTATGCTTCAGGCTGCAAGGGATTTTCCATCAGCCATTCCCGCAGGCTTGCCTTTTTGACGCCTGTGTACCCCTTTACCGCATCGGCGCAAAGCATGGCGTTCAATATGGCCTCCTCGCAGCATTCTGCCGCTGCCCGGAAGGGGATATCCAAAAGATCCTCCCGCAGAACTTTTTGGGCGACTATTTTTTGCTCTTCCTGATGATGGACACGATTTTCGGTAGTGAAACCAAAAATGATTTCTCCGCTTCCATGGCCGAGAATCGATCCCAAGCGGGCCATGCCCAGTCCGGCCCGCCTGACCACGCGTCCAAGCTGCCTGGAGCAAAGCGGCAGATCGGTAGCCAATATGACGATGATGGATCCCAGGTCTTCTTTTGCGCCCCAGCCCGGCGGCACGCCCTTCCCTACCGGCTTTCCCCCGATGGCAAGATCGGCCGTTCGGCCGTAATTGGCCTGTACCAGGACCCCGAGCGTATACGCGCGGCCCTCCAGCGGCATCAGGCGGGAGGCTGATCCGATGCCGCCCTTGAAGCCGTAGCACACCATGCCTTTGCCGCCGCCCACATCCCCTTCCTCAAAATCCGCGCAGGCGTTTTGGATAGCGGAGAACACATGGGAAGCGTTCACCGCTCTTTCCTGAATGTCATTAAGGGCTGCGTCATTGCACTCGCAAACTACCGGGTTGACGGACCTTGCCTCATACCCCTCCGCCTTGCAGCGGTCAATGGTATATTGCACCAGGGCATCGTGCACAAGCCCCACGTTCAAAGTATTGGTCAGGGCGATGGGCGTCTCCAGCGTGCCCAATTCCTGCACCTGCACAAGGCCCAGAGTCTTGCCAAACCCATTCAATACATGGGCGGCAGCGGTAACCTTGTGCAGAAATATATTGTCCGGAGTGGGGACTACCACCGTGACCCCCGTCTTGTGACGGTCGGTGTCTATGGTTTCATGCCCCACCAGCACGCCTTTTACATCGCTGATTTTGTTGCGTTCCCCCGGCGTCATTTCTCCGATATGCAACCCTGCATCCCGGGCCCTTGTCTGCGCAGCCATTACAGTCCATCCTTTGCATCTTTTCCTTTTCTTTTCTCCCTGTCCGCGCCAAATCCTGTTTTCCGATTGTTTTTCTTTTAACCCCATCCTTCCCTGGCAGGAAAGGCCGCATTGCCGTCGAAAGGATGGAAAGCTTAATGGATACGCGAGGTTCGTATGGTATGAGGATAAGACCTAAAATCGGCATCACCGGCCACCTTTCCAAGGAGAGCCCCAATTTGAGCATCACACTCAGCTATATGGAAGCCATTTTTGCCTGCGGCGGCTTCCCGCTGCTTTTGCCTGTAAAGGGTGATGAAAACCTGTGGCTGGAGGCTGCGCAGGAACTGGATGGTTTCCTGTTCACCGGCGGCGGGGATGTGTCGCCATCCCGTTACGGCGAGGATACGCTGCAGTGCTGCGGAGAAATCAGCCTGCTGCGGGATGCCATGGAGCTGGATCTATTAAAGGCCGTGCTTCCCACAGACAAGCCTATTTTGGGGGTATGCCGGGGCATACAGCTATTGAATGTAGGCCTTGGCGGTACGCTGTATCAGGATATCTACCTGCAGAACGCCCAAACATTCCAGCAGCAGCACACGCAAAAGCTGCCTGACCATCTTCCTGCCCATGATATATTTATAGTGGAAGGAAGCCTGCTGCACCGCATTGAAAAAACTACGCGCCTGCCGGTAAATACGCTGCACCACCAGGCGGTAAAGGATTGCGCGCCAAGCCTTGCCGCAGTTGCCAGATCATCCTCCGGCATCATTGAAGCCATTGAGAAAAAGGATCACCCTTTCTTGCTGGGTGTCCAGTGGCATCCCGAGCGCATGTGGCATGTGGACGCTTCGGCGAAAGCCATATTTGAATTTTTTGTAGATGCCTGTGCAAAAGCATAATGGTTCATCCATAGCAAAAAGAGGCGTCTATACAGCCTATAACTGCAAGTTGCATACAAGAAAAATGCATACTTTCCCTTGACATCCCATGTGATGGGCTGTATTCTTTATGAAGGATGGATTGTATGGAAAAAGCAGAAATGCTCCATGCATCCTGTCGACAGAAAATTGCAAGAGGAGGGCATTTCATGAAAAAGGTTCTCGCATTTGCCTTGTGCCTGGTTCTATTGTGCTCCACAGCCGTCATCAGCCTGGCGGAGGAACCGGCGGTATACCGCCGGCTGTACGCCTCCGAGGTAAAGGCCTTGAATTACCTCATCGCCAGCGGCCAGTGGGAGCAGGAGGTAGGCGCCAACGTCATCGATTCCCTGGTGGAGTACGATCCCTACGGCAACCTGATCCCTGGTCTGGCCCTTACCTGGGAACCCTCTGAAGATGGCCTCACCTGGACCTTCAACCTCCGCAAGGGCGTGAAGTGGTACGACTACCAGGGCAACGAGGTAGCGGAAGTCACCGCCAATGACTTCGTGTCCGCCGCCAAATACGTGATGACCGGCGCTAACGCCAGCCCCATCTTTGGCCAGATGAAGGTCATCAAGAACGCCGACGAATATTACAACGGCGCCGTCCTTGATTTTGCCGAAGTGGGCGTCAAGGCGCTGGATGATTATACGCTCGAGTACACCCTGTCCCGGCCGGTTCCCTACTTCCTGAGCATGCTGACGTATGTGTGCTATCTGCCCGCCTACGGCCCGCAGTTGGAAGAGCTGGGCGCGGCCTTCGGCACCTCCAACGACAAGATGTACTATTGCGGCGCGTTCATCCTTTCCGAGTTCGAGCCTCAGGTGAAGCACACGTATGTGAAGAACGTGAACAACTGGGATGCCGCCAACATTTTCATTGACCGCATCGAACGCATCTACAACGCGGAATCCCCCACCCTGTCCCCCACCATGGCGCTGCGGGGTGAGGTCGATTATGCGCTTTTGAGCAACGAGATCGTCGAGGACTGGAAGATCAACAATCCCCAGTATGTTACCCGCGGCCGTGCCGTGCCTGATTACTCCTACTTCTACTGCTTCAACTTCAATCCAAAGTACGACGCGGAATATGGCCCGGAAAACTGGCTCCTTGCCGTGAACAACGCCAATTTCCGTCATTCCATCATGAGTGCCTTTGACAGGGAATACAGCATGGTAGCCATGGCGCCCGACGATACCGCCTCTATCGTGCAGGGTACCATCACCCCCAAGACCTTTGCCTTCGCGGATGGGGTGGACTTTACCTCCTCTGCCGCCTTTGACATCACAAAGGATGACTTCTTCAACCCCGACAAGGCCCTGGAATACAAAGCCAAGGCCCTGGAAGAGCTTACTGCCGCTGGCGTTACCTTCCCTGTGAAGATGGTGCTCACCTACCGCAGCGATGACAGCGACTGGGAAAACGAGTACATTCTGCTCAAGCAGCAATTGGAAGGCGTGCTGGGCGCTGATTACATCGAGTGCATCCTCAATGCCGGCCCTACCGAGTCCTTCCTCTCTTCTACCCGCAGCGCCGGCGTCTATTCCTTCATGCGCTGCAACTGGGGCGCCGACTATCAGGATCCCGAGACCTGGACCGATCCCTTCGCCATCCGCAAGGATGAAGCCGGGGTTATCACAGGTAACACCTATAACAAGATGGATCTGATGCTGAACAGCGACTTTGCCGATACCAAGGCTGTGCTGGAAGCCTACTATGCCGCCGTGGCCGAAGCAAAAGAAGAAGTCACGGACATGAAGCTCCGGTTTGAAAAATTCGCTGTGGCCGAGGCCATGCTCATCGACAGCGCCATCGTGGTGCCCTACTACATTTCTCCCGCGGAGTATCAGGCCACCAAGCTGAACCTGTACGAGGGGCAATTCGCTTCCTTCGGCATGTCGACCCTCAGGTTCAAAGGCCAGAAACTCTACGATCATTTCATCACCCCCGAGGAAGACGCGGCTAACCGCCAGGCCTGGCTGGACGCCATCAGCAAGTGATAGGTTCACGGTGGTTATCCTCCCGGAAGCCACTCCGGGCCGGATGACATGCTGGGGAGGAACCCTCTTCACCGGGGGTTCCTCCTAGTTGTAAAAAGCGGCGCGGCCACCGATTCTTGAAATGCCAATGAGAAACATGAATGCAGCCATTGGTATAATCAAAGGGGTTAAAGAGCATGGCAAAATACCTGGGGAAACGGCTCCTGCGTTCCCTGATCACGCTATTCTTAATATTGACGATTACATTCATTCTCGTCAGATTCATGCCCATCGAGGGGTATTTTGACAACTTTGACAAATTGTCTCCCGAACAGGTAGCCAACGGCTTGAAGCAACTGGGGCTGGATCAGCCGCTGCACATACAGTTGTTTCGCTTTTTTAATAACCTCATTACGCGTTTTGACCTTGGCATTTCTTATGTCTACCGCAATAATGTGCCCGTAGCGGAAATTCTTGCCCCCAAAATCCCTATCTCCATTCAACTGGGTGGATTATCGATCCTGTTTTCCATGCTGGTGGGCTTGCCCATGGGCACGCTGATGGCCAAGTACAAGGGCAGGCTGTTTGACCACATTGGAACAGGCTTCATCGTGCTGATTCAGGCTGTTCCGGCGGCGGTGTACTATCTGTTCATCCAACTGTACGGAACAGAGCTTTTTCATATCAAATTATTGTTTGACGCCAAAAATTCCATATCGTGGCTGCTGCCCGTCTTCTCCATGTCCCTGGGCAATATCGCCTACTATGCCATGTGGCTTCGCCGCTACATGGTGGATGAAAGCCGCAAGGATTACGTGATGCTGGCCCGCATCAAAGGTGTGTCCGGCAATAAAATCATGTTCCGGCACATTTTTCGCAACGCCTTTGTTCCCATGGCCCAATATTTGCCCACCTCGTTTTTGAACACGGTCATCGGCTCCATTTACATCGAGTCGCTTTATTCCATCCCCGGCATGGGCGGGCTGCTGGTCAACGTCATCAAGAGGCAGGATAACTCCATGATACAGGGTATTGTGCTTTTGTATGCCTGCGTGGGCGTCATAGGCCTGATCCTGGGTGACCTTTTGATGGTAATGCTGGATCCCCGTATCAGCTTCGCCAAGAAAGGGGGCAGCCGCTGATGGCTATTTTAAAGCATCCCAAGGTGGAGCAGTTGGAAGCGCATATCGGCCAGCAACTTTCAGGCACCCTTACCGATGCTGAAAAGTTTACTATTTCCCCCTTTAACCAGGAGGAAACGGAGCGCACAGGCGTCAGTCAGTACTCCTACTGGCGTTCCACTGTCCAGGCTTTTTCGAAAAACAAGGTAGCTATGTTTTTGCTGCTGACAGTGGCTGCCGTCATTTTGTTTACCTTCATTCAGCCCATTTTGCCGGGGCAGTTTGACCCCTTCATTGTGAATAATAATCCTGCCACGCGTCTGCCTTACAAGAATGTGGCCCCCAACGACACTTTTATCATGGGCACCAATTCCATTGGCCAGGATTTGTGGTCCCGGCTGTGGGCGGGCACCCGGACTTCCCTGTTCATAGGCATCAGCGTGGCTGTTATCGAGGCCTTTATCGGCATCGTGATGGGTGTGCTGTGGGGTTATCTTCGCAAGCTTGATTTTTTGTTCACGGAAATATACAACATTATTGACAATATCCCCACCACCGTTGTGCTGATCCTGGTATCCTTCATCTTCCGGCCGGGCATATCCACCATTATCCTTGCGCTGTCTTTGACAGGATGGATCGGTATGGCCCGGTTTGTGCGAAACCAGATTTTGATCATACGCGACCGGGATTACAACGTGGCCTCCCGGTGCCTTGGTACCAGCACGCCCCGGATCATCGTAAAAAACCTGCTGCCTTACCTGGTGTCGGTGATTATGCTGCGTATGGCGCTTTCGATCCCCGGCGCCATTGGCAGTGAGGTTTTCATCACCTACATCGGTCTGGGCGTGCCCGCCACCATCCCCAGCCTGGGGAATCTGATCAATGTGGGCCGTCAGTTGATGATGAGCCCAAGCTTGCGTTATCAGCTCATTTACCCCACCATCATCTTGTCCGTCGTGACGATTTCGTTCTATGTGATCGGCAACGCGTTTTCCGATGCCGCCGATCCCAAGAACCATCTATAAGGAAGGGAGGATTCAGCTATGGAAAATGCAAGACCCATCCTTTCCATCCGGGATCTGAATGTGAAATTCAGCCTTCGGGGCCGCATCCTCCATGCCATACGGGGCGTTACACTGGATGTTTTTCAAGGGGAAAGCCTGGCCATCGTAGGCGAATCAGGCAGCGGAAAATCGGTGCTCAACAAAAACTTTATTGGGCTATTGGATCCCAACGGTTTTATTTCAGGCGGCTCCATCCGCTATTATGGGCTCCCGGCGCCTGAGGATGCAAGACCCCCTCTGTATGGCATCGACGAAGCGGGCCAGCCTTATGCGGATTTGGCCCGGTTCAAAGCAGAAAAGGATTGGCTGAAAATCAGGGGCCGGGAGATCTGCATGATTCCCCAGGACCCCATGACCAGCCTGAATCCGCTAAAGAGCGTTGGGGCACAAATCTCCGAAGCCCTGAAGCTGCACAGCGGCCTCACCGGCGCGGCGGCCAAAGAAGCAGTCCTCCGGATCCTTACGGATGTGCGCATCGATGATCCAAAACGGCGGTACAGGCAATTCCCCCATGAGCTGTCCGGCGGCATGCGCCAGCGGATCGTGATCGCCATCGCCATCGCCTGCCGTCCCAAAATACTCATATGTGACGAGCCTACCACCGCACTGGATGTAACCATCCAGGCGCAGATTTTGCACCTGCTCAAGGAACTGAAGGAAAAATATCACCTGACGCTCTTGTTCATCACCCACGATCTGGGCGTGGTGGCGAACATTGCCGAGCGGGTGGCCGTGATGTATGCCGGCGACGTAGTGGAACTGGGGCTGGTCAATGAAATCTTCTATGATCCCAGGCACCCCTATACCTGGGCGCTTTTATCCTCCCTGCCGCAGTTGGGCCAGAAGGGAGAAAAGCTGTATTCTATCCAAGGCACACCGCCCAACCTGTTCAAGCAAATCCCCGGCGCCGCCTTTGCCCAGCGCAATCCCATGGCGTTAAAAATCGACCATGTGGAGCAGCCGCCGTATTTTGAGGTTTCCCCCACCCATGTGGCCCGTACCTGGCTTCTGGACAAGCGCGCCCCCAAGGTGGCTCCTCCGGAATCCATCCTGAAACTCAAAGACCTGGGAGGTGTTTCCCGTGATGCAAAGTGAATACCGGGAAAAGCTCCTGGAGGTCAACAACCTATCCGTCACCTTCGGCCGCGGCCACCGCAAGTTTGAGGCTGTAAAGGGCGTGACATTCCACGTTTTCCGCGGCGAAACCTTTGGGGTGGTAGGCGAATCCGGCTCCGGAAAAACCACCATTGGCCGCGCCATCATACGGGTGCATCCCGTTTCCGGCGGAGAAATCAAGTTTGACGGCAAACTCATCAGCGGGAAATTGAACAAAAGCGATGACTTTGCCATTACCCGCAAGATTCAAATGATTTTCCAGGACCCTATGGCCTCGCTGAACGAGCGGGCCAAGATCGACTATATCGTTTCCGAAGGCATGCAGGGCCGCCATATCCCCAAAGCAGAGCTTCGGAATATGGTTATGGATGCGCTTAAGGACGTAGGGCTTTTGCCCGAGTTTTCCAGCCGCTTCCCCCATGAATTTTCCGGCGGCCAGCGTCAAAGGATCGGCATCGCCAGGGCGCTGATCATGAACCCGGAATTCATCATCGCCGACGAGCCCATTTCTGCCCTGGATGTCTCCATCCGGGCCCAGGTATTGAACCTGCTCAGTGATCTGCAAAAAAAGCATGGGCTCACATACCTGTTCATCTCCCACGATCTGTCGGTGATGCGCTTCATTTGCGACCGCATCGCCGTCATCCATAAGGGTGTTCTTGTAGAAATGGCGGATACCCAAACGCTGTTTGAGTATCCCCTCCATCCCTACACCAGGGCGCTTTTATCTGCCATCCCCCAGCCCAACCCCATCGCGGAAAAGCGAAAGGTTTTGGAGATATATGATCCTTCCATGCACGATTATGAGACCGAAGCGCCATTTTTCCGGCAGATCAGGCCGGGTCATTTCATCCACGCCAACAACCGGGAATGGGAAAAATATGAGGATATGCTCAAGTAAAAGGAGAGCTGCTTTATGCTCCACGACGAAACCAAATGCCTGCATTCCGGCTATACACCCAAAAATGGCGAACCCAGGGTAGCGCCCATTGTGCAGAGCACCACCTATGTCTTCGACTCCACCGCGCAGATCGGCGCGCTGTTTGATATGCCCACCGCCCATATGTATTCCCGTTTCTCCAACCCCACGGTGGAAGCGGTGGAAAAAAAGATCGCCGACCTGGAAGGCGGCGTGGGCGCCATGTGTACCTCCTCGGGCCAGGCAGCATCGCTTTTATCCATCCTGAACCTGTGCAAAAGCGGTGAGAGCTTTGTGTGCGCCTCCACCATCTACGGCGGCACGGTGAACCTGTTCGCCGTCACGCTCAAACGCCTGGGCATAGAGGCCATCTTTGTGGACGCCGACGCGGATGAAAAGACCATTCAAAAGGCTTTCAAGCCCAATACCCGTGCGGTGTTCGGCGAAACGCTGGCCAATCCCGCTCTTTGCGTGCTGGATATTGAAAAATTCGCGGCCATCGCCCATAAGAACGGCGTACCCCTGATCATCGACAACACCTTTGCAACGCCCATTCTTTGCAAGCCCTTTGCCTTTGGGGCGGATATCATCATCCACTCCACCACAAAGTACATGGACGGCCATGCTCTGCAGGTGGGCGGCGTAATCGTGGACGGCGGCACGTTTGATTGGACAAATGGAAAGTTTCCGGAGTTTACGGAGCCGGACGAGTCTTACCATGGCGTGGTATATACCCGTGATTTTGGCAAACTGGCGTATATTATCAAAGCCCGGATGCAATTGATGCGGGATTTTGGCTGCTATCCTGCCGCCCACTCCGCCTTTTTGCTGAACCTGGGGCTGGAGACGCTGCCTGTTCGCATGCTCAAATACTGTGAAAACGGCCTGGCGGCAGCCAGTTACCTGCAAGGCTGCCCTCAGGTGGAGTCGGTGCGCTACGCTGCGCTGCCCGGCGACCGCTATCACGATCTAGCGCAAAAATATCTGCCCAAGGGCGCCTGCGGTGTCATCTCCTTTGTCATGAAGGGCGGCCGGGAACCGGCGGTCAGGTTCATGGACAGCCTCAAGCTGGCCTCCAAGGAAGTCCATGTGGCGGATATCCGCACCTGTGTCCTCCACCCCGCCAGTGCCACCCACCGGCAACTGACGGAGGAGCAGCTTGCCGCCGCCGGCGTCAACCCCGGCCTCATCCGCATCTCTGTCGGGCTGGAGCATATCGATGATATATTGGAGGATATCGGCCAGGCCATGGCTGCTGTCTGACAAGTGCCATGAACACAAAAGCCGCCGCGCCTCAAGCGAAGAAGCGCGGCGGCTTTTTCGTTCATGGCCAGCATTACGCTTATTGAAGCTTTCCCGCCGGGAGTGTATACTGAATGCAATTTGATGCGTAAACCTAAACAAGGCCGGTCATCACTTAGGAAAGCTGTTGAGAAGTCGGATTTTCGAAATGTCAGTTCACTATCGGAGGAAGCTTACCAGCAATTTGTTGAAGCGTACAACCTTTTGTATTTTCGCGAGCATGGGGGCGAAAGGGCAATGGCAGAGCAGGAGGAAGCGCGGATTGACGGTGTGGCTTCTCCCCTCTTTGAGCTGATATCAGCCTTTGCACAAGAGCAATTTCCCGCTTGGGCAAGTGAAGCGAAGCAGGCGGCTCTTGACGGGACACTTCTCAACAAGGCGAAGCGGCTGCTCTTATAAAGAGCCGCCGGAAACCTATGCGCACGTAGACCCAAAGACAAACAGGCATCCTCTTTGTAAAAAGCGCAATGGCCATTCACCATCTTCCCGCTTCCCGCCATATATTATTATGGACGCTCTTTTTGCCCGTGCGAAAAGCAGCCTACACAATACAGGGCGCATTTGCTGTGCCTGATTGGGAAGTGAGGAACATCAGATGGATATTGCTTTACAGTTGGAGCGCATATCCGCCGGTTCCGTAGCAACGGGAACCAACGTCATCTTCGAAAATGTGATATTTTCCGCCGGAAACATCAGCTACGATCCGGCGAGCGGCATCATTACCTTCAGCGAGCCCGGCAGGTATACCGTGGACTGGTGGATCGCAGTTCAGAGTTCCGTTTCCACCAACGGCACCGTTTTCGCCCTTTCATCTTCCCAGGGTGATTTTCTGGAAGGAAACTCCCCCCTGAAGACAGATGAGGTCTCCGGTATTGGCATTATAGAAGTCATCTCAGCCCCTGTAACCCTTTCCCTGGTCAATGCCAGCACCGCCCGGATATTCTATTCCACCATTGTCCCTGTAACGGCATCGCTCCGGATTGTGCAGGATGATTTGGCTGGAGCCGGCCCCACAGGACCTACCGGCCCCACCGGTCCAATAGGCCCGACAGGCCCCACGGGGGATGCTGGCGCTACGGGCGATACCGGCCCCGTTGGTCCCATAGGTGCCACGGGCGACACGGCCACATGCATTTACCCGCAACCGCCGAAAAGTCCGGAAACGCAAGGCTTTCACAAGAATAAACATGGTCTATTGATTGCTTGTAGCTGCGAAAATCCTTTTGACGCTATCCCGCTGAACGACCTCGGTTTCAATTTTATTCGATTCGATTGCCTTTAACGGATCTTCAATCCGCCGCATCAGGAGCGCGGCCACTTCTTTGCAAAAGCGGTTCACAGGCTGCCTGACCGTGGTGAGCCCGATGGACATGAAGCCGAGAAAGACATTATCCGTATACCCGGCGATGGACAGATCCTCCGGCACCCGGATGCCCCGCGACAACGCCTGGTTCAGCAATTCCATGGCGATATAATCGTCTCCGCAGAACACACAACTGATATCATCGCCAGCGATCTTGTCCAGGAAATTCCGGTACTGCTCATCCGTCTCCTCAATGTTAAATTCATACACCATTCGCTTGTCGTATATCATGTCCCGCCATAAAATGGCATCCTGAAAGCCGCGCACCCTTTCCTGACGGCTGTATGCCTCCGATATGGCGGAGGTCAAGAAGCATATCTTTTTATGCCCCATGTCGATTAGATAATTGGTCATGTCAAAGGCGCCTTTGTAGTGATCGTGGGAGACGCTGTCCAGCGAAAGCTCCCGAAAAATCGTGTCGATGAGCACGATAGGATAGCGGTCCAATTGCATGCGAAGCAATTGATCCCCGCAAAAGCGCCTGCTGGTCGGGAACAAAATGATTCCGGCGACGCACGCAAGCGCGGAAAGCTCTTTGAGCGCATCTTCTTCCAAATGAGGAGAACCATGGCTCAACCGGAGCACAATATTGTATCCCGTTTGCAGAAAGTAGCGCTCGAGGCCGGCCACGATCTCGGTGCAGTATGGATCAAACTGCGGCACGATCACGCCCACAAATCTTTTGTGCTCACCATGAGAAAAGCCGTCTCCAGCTTTTTCGTATGCTGGATCCCTTTCCGATATATAGCTGCCGCTGCGTGGCTTTCTATAGATATAGCCTTCTTCTTCCAGGGCGTTAAGCGCCATCTTGCTGACCATCTTGCTCACGCCATATTCTTTGGCAATGGCGCCTTCCGAAGGCAGCTTTTCGTGAGCGGACATGTTGGTGCCGGTAATTTTCCTGAGCAGGTCTTCCTTGACGGCCTTGTATAGCGCGGTACCCACGCCCTCCGCCCTGCCCGGATTCGCGGCATCCTTTTTATCCAACATCATCACACTCCCATCCTCGTTCCGGGGATAATCTACAGAATACTACAACAGCCGTGGTGTTGCAAGGGGGAAAAGACCGGGGTGCGGCGAACACACCCCGGCCTTTTTTCGATAGAACACGCTCACGGGTTTAGTACGCCGCGTCCTCGCGCGAATCGTACATCTCCTGGGCATAAGCCAGGAAGCCGGTGATCATGCCGCCATTCTTGGTGCGGACCATTTCCTGATAGCTCTTCAGTATCTCGAGCGCTCCCGCTTCGGTGTCCGCAAAGTAGGCGCGCTCCCTATACTGTTTTTGCGTTTCGCTGTCAAGGATCTCCGTCATGACGGCGTCGTAATCCTTATAGGTGCTCACCAGGCTTGAGAGGGGGTAGCCGGCAAGGCGCTCCACCGGCCGCAGCAGCTTGTAGTCTTCAATCTCTTTCACCGCAGCGTCGGCTGCGCCCGGTTCACGCTCGCCCCACCAAGTGAGCCTGCTGTTAGAGATGAACCGGCCGCCCAGATAGTAGCCAATTCCCTTTTCCTTAAGGCCCTCGTCGTAGATATCCCGGCCCTCGCGCTTGATGGTGAGCCATTCTTCCTTAAGGCGGGGCTGACCATCCGCGTTCATCTCATAGGTATCGCCCTCGATGCCGTATTCGCACAGGCGCATGCCTTCCTCGCTGTTGATGTAATCAAGCCAGGCCAGCGCCGCTTCCGGATTTTTGCAGGCAGTGGTGATCAAAAACGCATGGGCACCGTGGCGGCCCATCTGCTCGGTTTGCTTCAGCGGCGAGCCATCCAGGTAGGTCATCGGGCCCACCGGGATGTAGCGCATCTCGGGATTGCTGTTGTAGAGCCCGGTGAGCTTCGTGGAGTTGACGATCACGCTATACTGCGCGGCGGCGAACAGCGCGGTGCCGTTGCCGACCTTCTCATCGGCCTGACCGTCGTTCTGCTTGAAGCACTCTTTGTCCAGCAGGTTCTCCTTGACAAGCTTCCAAAGGAACATGTGCTTGTTGAGGAACTTATCGGTAAGCACGTCCAAGGTGATCTTACCGTTCTCATCCTTGTTAAAGGTATCAGTGAGCTTTTTCTCGTTGAAGCTCTCGGCATAGCGGCCATAGTCCCAGCCCTCGTGATAGGTGGTGGCCACGATGGTGTCGTTGCCGTTCACATCCTTGAAGCCGTAGTCGCGGGCCTTGACCATAAACTCATAGAGCTGCTCGCTGGTCTTGATGTCCGCCACGTTGACGCCCAGCGCCCCGGGCACGTCGCCGCGCACGAATACGCCGTAGGCCCAGTTGGTGATGTTCGCCTCATCGCCCGGGGTCTCTACCGGGATAACATAGCGGTGTCCGTCAAAGGACGGATCGTCGATGTCATTTTCCAGGAAGGCCTGGGAGATGACGCCTACGTCAAAGGCATCCTTGAGGTTGGGATAGTTGGGAATCAGGTCCTCCACCGCAACCAGCATGCCCTCGCGGGCAGCCTTCTTGATGACCGCGGTCTCGCCGGCGTTGCCGCCCCAATAGGGCGCGTCGATCAGGTCGGGCATGTCGCCGGAGGCGAAGATCAGGTTGAGCTTCTCGGTTTCGCTCATCATGATGCTTTCGATCGTCACGGTGACGCCTGTCTTTTCGCGGATCGCCTTGGCGACTTCGTTGTTGTACAGATCACTGGGATGCTTCATCGCGCCGTTCCAGCAGTTGAGCAGCGTAAGCTTCACATCGTCATACTTCTTCGGTCCCGCGGCCTCCGCCGCCGCAAAAGCGGAGACCATCGTGGACAGCATGACCAGCACCAGGAGCATCGAGAACAACTTTTTCCGCATGAAATCCTCTCCCATCCATTTTTATTTATAAGTAAGTTCCCTTACTTATGTATCCCGTTTTATCCCTTCACCGAGCCGATCATAACGCCCTTTACGTAATACTTCTGCAGGAAGGGGTATACCACCACGATGGGCATCGTCAGGATCATGACGAATGCCATCTGCATCGATTGGGG
Organism: Bacillota bacterium; assembly: GCA_023458835.1. Taxonomy (GTDB): domain Bacteria; phylum Bacillota; class Clostridia; order Christensenellales; family Aristaeellaceae; genus JAEWAH01. The sequence goes on along the minus strand of JAEWWY010000540.1, from coordinate 3,872 downwards.
CGTGTAGGAGGTAAGCGCAAGGGTGGTGGTCTCCTGGCCGGACTTCACCGAAGCGGTGGACGCTTCACTTAAGAGAATTTTCAAAAGCGTGGCGGCCGGAACCAGGTTTGTTTTGCTCTGGTAATACGCGCCCATAAACCAATCATTCCACCGCCCGACGCCGATGAACAGCGCAAGGGTCGCCAGGATGGGCATGGATAGCGGTAAATAGATCCGAACCAGGATCGTCAGCTCTCCGGCTCCGTCTATGTGGGCGGATTCGCGCATCTCGCTTGGAATGTTGTCAAAATACGTCCGCAGCAGCAGGAAGTTGAAAAAACTGTATGCCGTCGGTATCACGTAGAGCCAAATACTCTTGGTAAGCCCCAGATCCCGCAGCAGGATGTAATAGGGAATCATGCCGCCACTGAAAATGGTGGTAAAAAAGAAGAAGAATGAGAAAAACGAGCGGCCCGGAAGCGTTTTGACCGATATCGCGTAGGAAAACAGCGCCGTAGCGACGAGGCTGATCACCACGCTCAGCGCCGTAGTGATCACCGAAACCTGAAGGGATGCAAAAATGCGCGGGTCCCGAAACGCCAACATGTAATTTTCGAAGGAAAACTCTCTGGGGAAGAAATATACGCCGCCGCGGGCGAAGTCTCTGCCCGTGTTGAACGACGCCACCAGCACATACCAGAAGGGATACAGCGCCAGCAGGCCGAACAGCAGCAAAAACGTGTGATTGAACATCTTAAAAATTTTTTGGGAGCCGGTTTCGCCGATCATGCATAACATCCTCCTTTTCTGCATCGAAAAGCGCCTTCTTAATCATCCGCTGTTTCGGCGCCTATTTCATTCGCGTTACCACAGTCCGACTTCCATCGTCTTCTTCGCGGCGAAGTTTGCCAGCGACATGAGAATCAGCGCCATGACCGATTTCGTCAGTCCAATGGCGGTTGCATATTCGAATTTGCCATACTGGAGGCCGCGCTTTAAGACATACGTATCGATGATTTCGGAAAGGACGTAATTATCGGGCTGCTGGAAAAGCATGATCGGATCAAGCCCCAGGTTTAAAAGATTTCCGATGGCCATAATCAGCATAATGCCGATGGTGCCCATGATCCCGGGCAGCGTTATGTGAAACACGCACTTGAATTTGCCCGCGCCGTCGATTCGCGCGGCTTCGTAAAGCTCCGGGCTTATTCCGGTGAGTGCCGCAAGATAAATGATGGAGCCCCAACCCGCACCCTTCCATATATCAGAGAGGATCACCATGGGGTAGAAATACTCCCGCCGTCCCATGTAAAATACCGACTCAAGCCCCATGCTCTTGCGAATGTTGTTGATGATGCCGCCGTAGGGCGAGAACACCGCGGTCATAATCGATATGACAACGACCCAGGAGACGAAGTGCGGAAGGTAGCTCATTGTTTGAACGGTCTTTTTGAACCGGCCTGGCTGCACCTCGTTGATCAGCAGCGCCAGCAGAATCGGCGCGGGAAAACATAAAAGAAGCTTCAGCCCGTTGATGGAGAGCGTATTCCTGACCACCGTATAAAAATCCAGATCCTGCAAAAACGCCTTGAAATGCTTAAGCCCCACCCAAGGACTGCCCCCAAAGCCCAGGTTGTACTTGTAATCCTTGAAGGCAATTTGGGCCCCGTACATCGGGTAATACGCGAAGACGACCAACCACAGGAGACCAAAGGAGAGAAACACATAGAGCATCCAGTGCTGCCGGATTCGCCGGAGGAGGGAGCTTCCGCCTTTTGTGATCGGATTGCGCCCTTTCACGATCTCTTGTGCCATGCGCATCCTCCCGATTCAATGTGATATATATCAGTTCATTCCAGGCGTTCCGCATAAAGGTCTATGAAAATAAGTGAATCCCTAAAGACTATGCACATATTATTTGATTTATCGCAATAAATTTTGTCTATTAAGCTGTATGCGCTTTACCAGAATCTAAAAGCATAATACCATGCTTCTCAAATGTTTGCAAGTGGAATATATCAGACTCTTAAAGAAAATATCAAATTTCACATGAGGTATACGCTTTTCATGGAGAGTGTGGTACAATGTGGGAAGCGCAATACGCGATTAAACATGAGCGCCTGAGGAGTACGCCATGCAAACGGACGGAATGGTTTTCGACATTCAGCGCTTCGCCCTTCATGATGGCCCCGGAATTCGTACCACAGTCTTTCTCAAGGGATGCTCGAATCGATGCGAGTGGTGTCACAACCCCGAATCAGTAAGCGAACAGGTGCAAATACAATATTATCCCAGCCGGTGTATAGGATGCGGGCTGTGTGTTTCCGTTTGCCCGCGCGGAGCGCATACGTTAGGGAATGACGGGCACATGTATGACCGGGGAGCGTGCTTGGGGTGCGGGTTGTGCGCCTATGCCTGCAACACGCAGGCGCTTTTATGCTCGGGCAAACGGATGAGTGCCGAGGAAGTGCTTTTGGAGATTAACGAGGACAAGGCGTATTATGAAAGCTCCGGCGGCGGGATAACCATTTCAGGCGGAGAGCCTGCGCTTCAAAAGGAGTTTCTCGCGGCGCTTTTAAAGGGCGCGAAGGAGAGGGGTATTCACACCGCGGTGGAGACGGCGGGGAATTACCCATTTTCGAACATCGGACCGTCGCTTCCGTTTATTGATCTGGTGCTGTTCGACGTGAAAGCGTTCAGTCCGGAAATTTACCAGCGCTATATCCACGGAGACCGGGGGGTGATCTTTCATACGCTGGCCTCGCTCGATGCGGCAGGCAAAAAGATCATCGTCCGCACCCCCGTCATCGGCGGCGTGAACGATACGCCTGCGGAGATTGGGGCGGTCGCAGCGCACATTTCGGGGCTTCAAAATCTCGTCCATTACCAATTGATCCCCTATCATGCGCTGGGCAAAGCGAAGCGCGAGGCGCTTTGTGAGGCAGCCGAGGATTTTTATACCCCTTCGAATGATGCCATGGCGGCGCTGGAAAGGGCCGCGGCGAAATATGTTCCGGTTTATAATGTAAAGCGGGGATTTGTCCAGGAGGAGCAGGAGGAGTAATGATGGTAAGCTATCAGCAGCGCAATGAGGAAATCCGCAGAACGAAGCTTATGTACAACGACCAGAAGCTGAAAATTGCCGGGCACTACGACAATGACGACCATGGCTGGGTGCCCCTGGGCCGGGTGGAGCACCAGGTCTTCAGGGATGAGAAGAGCGGCCTTACAACGGGCATGGACGCGGTGTCAAAGACCTTTTGCGCGTTTCTTGACGCGCATCCTGTGTACGTGCACCCCTATAGCGCCATCGCCGGCGCGTGGGCCCATGCCTGCGAGCTAAACGATCCCTGGCGGCCCGGGGAGCGAAGGGACGACCTGATCCCCATCTGGGAAAAGTACAATATCCGCAACCGCGGCATCTATGCCATGAACCATGTAGCGCCCGACATGAACATCGGCCTTACGCTGGGCTGGGGCGGACTGCTTCAAAAGATTCGCTTCTACCGCGAGAAGAACCGTCCCCGTGACACCTCGTTCTACGATGGCGAAGAGCGCGTGGTGGTGGCGGTTCAGAACTGGATGCGCCGGCACGTGGAATACGCGCGGGAAAAGGCTTCGCGGGAGGCGGATGCGTTCATCCGGAAAAACCTTTCGGATATCGCGGCTATGAACGAGTGGCTCATCGACAATCCGCCAAGGACATTGCGCGAAGCGGTGCAGTTCCTGGGCTGGTTCCAAACCATCGACCGGATGTATTACACCGGCGGCGCGCTGCAGGAACTGGATGAACTGCTGCGCCCGTTTTACGAGCGTGACGTGAAAAACGGCATCATCACCGATGACGAGGAGGTGGTATGGTACATCGTATCGCTGCTGTTCAACGACACGCA
>JAEWWY010000539.1 GCA_023458835.1 Bacillota bacterium | reverse complement strand
CGGGGATCGACGCGGAGCTGTATGAGGCCGCCACGCTGGACGGCGCTTCCGCCTGGGGAAAGATCCGTTATATCACCCTGCCCATGCTGCAGCCCATGATGACCATTATGACCATCATGGCCATGGGCCGTATGGCCAGCGCCGACTTCGGCCTGTTCTTCAACCTGCCCATGGCCTCCGGGCAACTGCTCTCCGTCACCGACGTGTTTGACACCTACGTGTTCCGCATGCTTACGGGGGGAACATCCAATATGGGCATATCGGCCGCGGCCAGCCTGTTTCAAAGCACCCTGGGCTTTATCCTGATCTTCGCGTCCAATGCGGTGGTGCGCAGGCTCAGCCCGGAAAACGCGCTGTTTTAACGGAGGGGAAAGGCATGACAACGCAGCAGACAACGATGAAAGCGGCCAGGCCGCATTCCTCCCTGATGTCCATTGGCCCGCTGTCCAATACCATTCTGAATGTGATTTTTTCCTTACTGGCGCTATGCTGCGTCGTACCGGTGGTGCTGGTCATCGCCGTGGCGTTTACGCCGGAAAAGGTCATCGCCCTGGAAGGGTACAATTTCATTCCCTCCCAGCTTTCGCTGTACAACTTTGAATACCTGTTCAGGCAGCCCGAGCTGGTGTTCCGCGCCTACGGCATGACGGTCTTCGTAACTTTGGCGGGCACCGCCGCCTCCACCCTGGTCATCGCGCTGTACGCCTATCCCCTGTCCCGGAAAACTTACGCCTACAGGCGCTTTTTCACGGCGTACATGTTTATCACCATGGTTTTCAGCGGCGGCCTTGTCCCCTATTTCATGGTGATGAACAATGTGCTCAGCCTGTCCAACTCTATCTGGTGCCTGCTGCTTCCCCTGCTGTTCAATGCCTTCTGGTGCATTGTCATGCGCACCTTTTACCAGCAAACGGTGCCCGACGCGCTGATCGAGTGCGCCAAGCTGGACGGCGCGGGGGAAGGGCGCACGCTTTTTCAGATCGTGTTCCCCATTTCCCTGCCGGGCCTTGCCACGGTTTCCCTGTTCATGATGGTGATCTATTGGAACGATTACTTCCAGGCCATGCTGCTTTTGACGGCCCAGGACGCCAAGGACACGCTTCAAACCATGCAATACCTGTGCTACCGCGCCCTTTCCTCGGTAAACTTCCTGCGCACCCAGGCGGCAAAACTGGGCGTGCTGTCGGCGGAGCAATTGCGCAACGTGCCCGACGAGGGCTACCGCATGGCCATCGCCGTGGTGACCATGGGGCCGATCCTCATCATCTTCCCCTTCTTCCAGCGGTATTTCATCCAGGGCCTGACCATCGGCGCAGTCAAGGGCTGATGCGACGCATCAGCGCGTCAATTTCACCTGGGAGCCGGCACAAATGATTCAGCATGGAGGGCAGCGGCCCTCCAAACCTCCCGGGGGCTTTCTCAAGTGATCGCCCCGGTCCTGCTTTCCGGTCTTTCCGCGGCGAAACGCCGCTGAAAAAAATATAGTTTGGGAGGAGCCTCGCATGAAAAAACTGTTTGCCCTGTTGCTTGCAATGGTGCTGGTCCTTGGCCTTTGCGCCACCGCCCTTGCGGCAGACGACCCCAAGGAATTCGTTACCCTCAACTGGTATACCAAAGGCACCAAGCCCACCGACTACGACACCGTCATGGCGGAGGTCAACAAGTACCTGAAGGAACAGATCAACGCTGAAGTGAACATCAACTTCGTCTCCTGGGGCGAGGAATGGGACACCTTCTTCAGCACGCAGGTGGCCACCAACGAAGGCAATGTGGACATCGTTTTCACCGCCGTATGGGATAAGCTGTACAACTATATCGCCGCCGGCTATCTGATCCCCCTCAACGGCGATCCGGATTACGGCAACCTGGTGGAGGAATATGGCCAAAAAGCCGTCGAAGCCATGGACCCCTCCTACTTTACGGGGAATGAGATCAACGGCGTTCTCTATGGCATCTCCTGCAACAAGGAGCTGGCCGCCAACCACGGCCTGCTGTTCAACTCCCACCTGGTGGAAAAGTACGGCTTTGACGTGAGCACCGTCAAATCCCTGCGGGACATCGAGCCCATGCTGGAGATCATCAAGGCCAATGAGCCTGACCTGATCGCCCCCTTCGGCCTCAAAGAGGATGGCCTGGGCTTCTTCGCCCCCTTTGTGGAACTGGCGGGTGACGGAAACATCGTGGCCCAGTATGACGACGACCGGTCCCCCGAGGTGATCAACGCCTATGCGTCCCCCGAGTGGAAAGAGCTGTTCGAAATCGCCCATGACTGGTATAAAAAGGGCTACATCCACCAGGATGCCATTCAGACGGGCCTGACCTATGAGGCCGACTTCCAAAACGGCCTGTACTTCTGCATCCCGCAGTCCATGAAGCCGGGGAAGGGCGCCGAGTTCTCCGTGAACGGCAAGCCCTCTCTGGAGGTCGTTCTCACCAAAACCGTGATCCGCACCAAGGACGTGGGCGGCTCCATGCTCTCCCTGGTGGAAGGCAGCAAGCATCCCGAGCGCGCCATGCAGTTCATCGGCCTTCTGGAAAGCGATCCCTATCTTTTGAACACCATCCTCTTCGGCCTGGAAGGCACCCACTACACCAAGGCAGAAGACGGCCGCATCGTGATCACCGACGCCGGCAACAACAGCTACAACATGAAGGGTAATGCCTGGATGTTCGGCAACCAGTTCATCAACTACCTCACCACCGCCGAGGAGCCGGATAAGTGGGAGAAGTTCCGCGCCTTCAACGCCGAGGGCAAGCCCGTGCAGAGCCTTGGCTTCAGCTATGACATCTCCAACATTTCCTCCATTCTGTCCGCCGTCACCACCGTGAAAACGGAATACAACGGCCTGTTCGTGGGCGCCCTGGATATAGAAGCCAAGCTGCCCGAATTCATCGCCGCCCTGGACGCCGCAGGCATCCAGGACGTGATCAAGGATGTGCAGGCCCAGTTTGACACCTGGAAGGCCAAGTAAGCGCCCGCGTCCATCAAGGGAACCATGCTTTCGCCCCCGCCCGCAAAAGCAGGCGGGGGTATCTTCATAAAAAGCGGCAAATCGCGTGCCGCTTTCGAAAATAGATTCAATATTTTCGCGAATTTTCAAATATGATATTGCCCCATCCAATCCATTTGCCGTATAATGTGTATTCAGAAACCGGTTTAGAAATCAATCGGCTTGTTTGCTGATAAAGGGGTGCTGCATGCCTGTGACCATCAAAGAAGTCTCCTTACGGTGCGGCCTGTCCATATCCACGGTAAGCAAGGCGCTCAACAATTACAGCGATGTCAGCGAAGCCACCCGGGAGCTGGTGATGCGCACCGCAAAGGAAGTGGGCTATCATCCCAATTCCCTGGCCCGGGCGCTGAAAACCAACCGCACCTACAACCTGGGCGTGCTGTTTTCCGATGACAACAACAGCGGCCTGACCCACCATTATTTCGCGGCCGTACTGGAAAGCTTTAAAAGCGAGGCGGAGCTGAAGGGCTACGACATCACCTTTATCAACCACAACATTGGCCGTACCAATATGACCTACCTGGAGCATTGCCGCTACCGGAACGTGGATGGCGTATGCCTGGCCTGCATGGACTTTTTCGCCCCGGAGGTCATTGAACTGATTGCTTCAGACCTGCCCGTCGTCACCATCGACCACGTGTTCAATAACCGTACCTGCATCCTTTCAGATAACCTGGCCGGCATCCGGGATTTGATACGCTTCGTTTACGAACAGGGCCACCGCCGCATCGCCTTTGTGCACGGCATGCGCTCCGCCGTTACGGAAAGCCGGATTACGGGCTTTTACCGCACCATGCGGGAATTGAACCTGCCCATCCCCCCGGAATACCTCGTGGAGTGCGCCTATCACAATCCTTCCAGCGCCAAGGCGGCGGTGAACAAGATCCTCGCGCTGTCCGTGCGCCCCACCTGCATCCTTTTGTCCGATGACTATGCGGCCCTTGGCGGCATAGAGGCCATCCACGCGGCCGGCCTCCGCATCCCGGAAGATATCTCCATCGCGGGATATGACGGCATTGAGCTCATGCAGCTATTAAAGCCCAAGCTGACCACCATCAGGCAGGATACGGGGCGGATCGGCATGGAGGCCGCCGCCAGCCTCATCGAGCGCATTGAAAATCCCCACACCGCCGGATCGGATATCGTGGTGGTGGAAGGAAGGCTCCTTCCCGGTGAAACCGTCAAAGCCCTTGGGGGGAAAATATCCTGATCTAAAGGCTTTCCAATATCATAATCTCATTTTGCACCAGGCAATAATCCGGCGCCGGTTTCACGCCGCCCACCAGGTAATCGTACGCCGCCTTTACCGCCCGGTAGCCCTGGGTAAAGGGATGCTGGCAGATCACGGCCCGCACGATGCCTTTTTTCATCATCTCCACCGTATCGGGCACGCTGTCAAACCCTACCACCGCCACCTTGCCGCCAAGGTTCAGGGCGTTAAGCGCCCGGCATACCCCGGCCATGCCGGCCCCTACCACATACAGCGCGTTGATGCCGGGATTCCTTTCCATCATGCCCCTGGTGGAAGCATAGGCGATGCCGTCATCATCCTGGGTCTTGGCGTAATCCACCACGGCGATGTTTTCCGTTCCTTCCTTCAGCCGCCTCAAAAAACCCTCCAGCCGCTGCTGATGGCCCAGAATGTTGTCCGCGCCCTTGACGATGCCCAGGCGCGCGCTGCCCTGCATGATGAGGGAGACCATCCCCGCGGCCATGATTCCGCCCTTTTCATAATCGCTGCCCACATAGCACAGCCGCGCGCTTTCCGGTATATCCGTGTTCACGGTCACGGTGAATATGTTATGCTCCTTGAGCTCCCGTATCTTTTGTCCAATGGCGGGATCGAAGATGGGGTGCAGGATCAGCGCGTCCATCCCCTCGCCCTCCAGCGCGGCGATTTGATGAAGCTGTTCCTTGGGCACATAACCCCGAAGCCTGCGCATTTTTACCCGCACGCCAAAATCGCGCAGCTCCTGCTGGGCCTGATGGATCCCCCGGATCACATCATCGAAAAACGGGTTGCCTTCCGAGGAAAGCACCACCCCGATGGTCAGCGGCCGCTTCCTGGCCGCCAGCGCTTTCCCGGCAATGTTGGGGGTATAATTAAGCTGCGCAATCGTCTTCTCGATCAGCTCCTGGGTCTTGGGGTGAACCTTGCCGCGCTTGTTCAGCACCCGGTCCACCGTTCCCCGGGATACGCCGCAAAGGTCGGCAATCTGCTTGATGGTGATGGACAAAGGCTCACCTTCCTCTCCGCTTTTTCATCATAAGCTGCCTTCGGGCGCCTGTCAATCCGGGAAATATCTAACGGCGCCGCCATTGCAGCCGGCACCCGCACAGGCCAGGCGCCAAATACGGGCGCATGGCAGGAGAAACCGGCCCGGCCGCCGAAAGCAAGCTTTATGAAGAAGAAATGCCTCATGTATATCCGTGTCCTGGACCAAAGCGGCGCCATTGTTTACGAGGGACTGCCCTCCAACCTGCCCTTCCCCGAGGAGGTCATTCTTCAAAAGTGCCTTCACTACTTCAACGATCCGGAACCCTGCTATATCCACCGCGGCGCCGTGATCATGCGCATGGCGGCGGAAATACAGCAAGCGCTGGAAATAGCGCCCCTCTCCCCCGTCCTGGAGCCCTGGACCGCTTATTTCTTGGCGCTTCCGGATGCATTCCTGGTGGAAGGATTCTTCCCGTAATGAGAAAACGCAAGCGCCCATACAACCTTAAGGCCGCCCCAAGCCTTACGACGGCTCACGTTTTCGCCTTTTTGATATACGATGGCGGATAACCCTTGATCCTCTTGAATGTCTTGCTGAAATAATAGATGTCCGAGTACCCGCACCGGGCCGCCGCCTCGTTGATGGGTATTTTTTCATGCACAATAATGTCTTCCGCCACGTTGATCTTGATGCGGTTGATAAAATTGCGCAGCGTGTACCCCGTGTGCTTTTGCACCAGCGCATTCAAATACACGGGGTGGAGCGATGTCAGCTCCACCAGCTCCTTGGTAAGAATGCGGCTGCTGATATGGGACAGCACATAGTCCGCCACCATTTTCACCCTGGCATTCCCATAGGCCGTCTTTTCGGACTTTACCGACATCAGGATCATGCTCATGATGCTCAAAAACGTGGAGGCCGCCATCAGCGGATAGGTGGGTTCTTTCAGCGCCCATATGCGGCCCAGCGTATCCAGGCTGTACATCAGCTCCTTGTTGATGCCGATATCAATGCATAAGGGCAGCGGCGGAGCGATGGGATGGCACCCGAAATCATACATATTATAGTTCATCGCATACAATCTCAGCAGGTCGTCGGGATCGGTATACGCCTCCCGCCAGTGGCCGCTGGGTATGCTTAAAAGGCAGCCGGGATATACGTCGA
>JAEWWY010000538.1 GCA_023458835.1 Bacillota bacterium | reverse complement strand
GAATTGCATTGTATGCTTACGGCATGCAGCATTCCGGCTGAAATTTCGTGGATCGACTTGGGCGGCGCTCCCTGGCTTCATGTTTCCTGCACCTCTTTGCCATCCTCCGCTCTGCGTTTGATATCCGGCCATTCCTCCATCTACATGGGCGCCACGCTTGAAAATGGGCTGCTTCGCCCGCTGGATTACAAGGCCCCGCCTTATCTCCCCCCGGACATGGCTGAAGTACTCAAATACAAAGGCAAGACGAACGCTTCCTTCACAGGGCTGATGCTCAACTGCGCCCTGTGTGCCAGCGCGTTTGCGGCGTCACAGGATCCGCTTTTTGTCATGGATCCCATGTGCGGGAAAGCAACCAGCCTGTTTTGTGCGCTTGGGCGCGGATATAACGCCCTTGGCATAGAAATGGATGGGAAGGATGTTCAGGAGGCCGGAACCTTCATCAGCCGCTACCTTCAGCTAAACCGCATCAAGCACAAAGTCAGCCAGGGAGGCTTGACTTTGCCCGGCGGGAAAAGCGCACCTTTTACCGCTTGGCAGCTTGCCGATACCAATGAACATTATCAGGCGGGTGATACGCGTACCCTCAAATTGATCCAAGGGGATACATTGTATAGTTCCGCCGTGCAAAAGAAGCAGAGCATACATTTGATGATTGCAGACCTGCCTTACGGCGTGCAGCACGCACCCCGGCAGGGTCAGCATATGGACGGTTTCATATCCCTGCTTGCAAAAGTGTTGCCAGGCTGGCATCAGGTACTTATGCCCGGCGGAGCCATCGCCCTTTCCTTCAACACATACACGCTAAAGAAGACGGATTTGAAAAACGAACTGAAAAAGGCCGGATTTGTTGTTTTGAGTGAAGCACCTTACGATGACTTTGAACATTGGGTGGAACAAGCCGTTCAGCGGGATCTGGTAGTAGCAATCAAAGAATAATCGTATGATCCATGCATAAAACGCATGTACCCTGCATAGCGTATTTACATGCATATCTTTGCCCGTTTACGCCCTTACACGCCATATTTGAGGAGGACATTTTGCCCATGCTGGATCTTCAATCCATGACCGTTCTATCCCTTAGAAAACTGGCCCGGGAAAAAGGCATAAAGCTCAGCGCCGGCCTTGACAAAGAAGGCATTGTGGCGCGCATTTCCGCGGTCCTTTCGGAAGCCGCGGAGCCTGTACAGCCCGAAAAAGCCGCCCCTTCCCAGGAGGAAAGCATTTCAAAAAAGAAAGAAACCGTCACGCTTCAGGAAGAGCCTGCCGCCGCCAAAGAAGCCGGCAGCAAGGAAGAGGATGAGGCCCGGGAGCAGGCGCCTGCCGCAGCAAAGCCCGCCACCCAGGAAAAGCCTGCCGACGGATTGCAATATAAGCCTGCCTGGACGAATCCCCAATACAGCCGCTCCTCCACAGGGCCGGTGTATTCCACCAAGCCCGCATGGCAGGCCCGTTCCATTACGCCTGCTGCCCGGCCGGGGTCCATGATGCGCCAGGAAACGGTCCGGCCCGCGCCTCCGCCCCGCCCGGCGGGGTATGCGCCGCGCTTCGGCCCGGACGCCCCCGATACAAGCGAGATCACGCCGCCCGCGCCCGGCCGTTTCGGGCCTTCCGCTTCCCCCGTCCCGGCCGCCCCCCGCAGGGAGGCTGTTGACCAGGAGCCGGATGCCTACCGCCCGGCACCCCGGCAGGAAACGTTCCGCCCCGCGGCCCAGGATGCGTATATGCGGCCTGCGCAAAGGAGCGAAGCATCAAGGCCGGCTTACCGCCAGGATACATATCGTGACGATGCGTACCGCCAGGACGGGTTCCGCGGCGATGCGCCCCAGGCCGATGCGTACAGGCCGGAGCCCGCCCCCCGCGACCCTTACCGCCAGGAGCCCTACCGGCAGGAGGGCTTCCGGCCGGAACAATTCCGCCAGGAAACGTATTTCCGCCCCCGGCGGGACACGGGGTATTATAACCGGGAGCTGGGCACCTCCAACCCTGCCGTGCCGGAAATGCTGGCCACCGGCGAGTGCGGCGACGGCAGCGGCATCCTGGAAATCCATCCCGAAGGATACGGCTTTTTGCGGGCGGAAAACTTTCTGCCCGGCAGCAAGGACGTCTATGTATCCATCGCGCAGATCCGCCGCTTCGGCTTGCGCACGGGCGACCATATCACCGGCAAAACGCGGCCGCAGCGGGAAGGCGATAAATACAGCGCGCTTTTGTACATCACCGATGTCAACGGCATCCATCCCGATGAACTACGGGACAGGGTCGCCTTTGATGATCTGACGCCCATTTATCCCAGCAAGCGCATCACGCTGGAAAACAATACCGACAACTCCGACCTGGCCATCCGGCTGGTGGATTTGATCGCTCCCATCGGCTTTGGCCAGCGCGCGCTGATCGTGGCCCCGCCCAAAGCGGGCAAGACCACCATTTTAAGCAAGATCGCCAACGCCATTACCCGCAATTATCCCGATGTCCATGTGATGGTGCTGCTGGTGGATGAACGGCCCGAGGAAGTCACGGATTTGAGGGAATCCATTGCGGGCGAGGTGCTGGCTTCCACGTTTGATGAGATGCCCGAAAACCACGTCCGCCTGGCGGAAATGGTGCTGGAGCGGGCGCAGAGGCTTGTGGAGCAGAAAAAGGACGTGGTGGTGCTCATGGACAGCATCACGCGGCTAAGCCGCGCCTACAACGCCGTGGCCCCGCAAACGGGCCGGGCCATGTCCGGCGGGCTGGCGCCGGGTGTTCTGCACAAGCCCAAGCGGTTCTTCGGCGCTGCCAGAAACGTCCGGGAAGGCGGAAGCCTGACGGTGATCGCCACCGCGCTGGTGGAAACGGGCTCCCGGATGGACGATATCATCTTTGAAGAATTCAAGGGCACAGGCAACATGGAACTGGTGCTGGACCGGGAGCTTTCCGAAAAGCGCGTCTTCCCCGCCGTGAACCTGCAAAAGAGCGGTACCAGGCGCGAGGAGCTGCTGCTTAGCCAGAAGGAGCTGGACGGCATCCGCTCCATCCGCGGCGTTCTGTCCTCCGCCAATGCCAAGGATGCCACGGAGCAGCTTTTGTCCATGATGGAAAAAACAAAGTGCAACGCAGACCTGTTTGCCCGGCTCCAGGACTGGATCACCATGTGGGAAAAGAGCGGTTTTGTGCTGCAGCGCTAAAATGAGAATTCTTCAGATTTTGCAAAACGAGTGCTTGCAAACTGACTCAGCGTATGATAAAATACTCCATGCGGCTGTAAAAGGCCAAGAAGCGCATGCGCAAAAGAGGTGAAAACATGAAAGATAAAATCCATCCCAAGTATGGGACTGCCACCGTTCGCTGCGTGTGCGGTGAAACGTTCGAAACCGGCTCCGTGAAAAAGGAACTGAAGGTGGAAATCTGCTCCAAGTGCCATCCCATCTACACCGGCAAGCAGAAGCTGGTGGACACCGGCGGGCGCGTGGACCGTTTCAAGAAGCGTTTCGGAATGTAATCCATCGTCCAATAAAGAAGCAGAACGGCATGCCGGCTGCTTCTTTTTTCTGCCTTTCCCAGAAACCTCCGGCAGGGATAGGCGCAGGCCATGTCGAATGATTGTATATTGCCTGTGTTCATTCCAGGCGGAAAGAGGAACGATCTTATGAGTAACTCACCCGCACAAAAGCGCGTGGATATCGGCGGCCAGGCCGTTATGGAAGGCGTTATGATGAAGGGGCCCGAGGCTATCGCCGTGGCGGTGCGCCGCCCTGACGGTACCATTGTGGTCAAGCGTGATACCTATGTCCCGCCATCCAAAAAGCATAAATGGATGGGCTATCCCTTCTTCCGGGGGATCATCGGCATGGGCAGCATGCTGTCCCTGGGCATGAAAACGCTGCAGTTAAGCAGCAACATGCTGGGCCTGATGGACGAGGAGCCCTCCAAATTTGAAAAATGGCTGTCCAAAAAGCTTGGCAAAGGCATCGACAAAATCGTTATGGCCACTGCCGCGGTACTGGCCGTAGCGCTGGCCATCGGCTTGTTTTTCGTGCTTCCGGCGCTGGCAGGCAGCTTCCTAAGGCAGCATTTTGAATCCAAGGCGGTCATCAATCTGCTGGAGGGGCTGACCCGCATCCTGATCCTGATCGGCTACATGACCTTTTGCGGCAGCATCCCCGATGTACGGCGCACCTTCCAGTATCATGGCGCTGAGCATAAAACGGTGTATTGCCATGAAAATGACCTGCCCCTGACGCCCGAAAACGCCCGGCAGTTTTCCGCGCTGCATCCCAGGTGCGGCACCACCTTCCTTTTGATCGTGTTCGTGCTGGCCATCCTGCTGTACACCCTGGTGGGCTACAACGGCGGCAACTACCTTTTGAGGGTTTTAAGCCGCCTTGCGCTTTTGCCCGTGGTAGCCGGGATCAGCTATGAGATTCTCAAGGGCCTGGCCCATGCCAATGGCAAGCTGGTGCAGGCGCTGCGCTGGCCGGGGCTGATGATGCAAAAGCTTACCACCCGCACCCCGGACGACAAGATGCTGGAAGTAGCCATCGCCGCCATGAGCGCCGCGCTGTACGGGTTGCCGGAGGGCGAAAAAACCCAGGACGGCTATACCATCGTAAACGCCGTCGCCAAGGCGGAACCTGTTCAGGCATGACCGTTCTTGAAGCTGTAAAGGAAGCGGCGGGAACACTGGAAAGCGCCGGCGTTCCCGACAGCCGCCTGGACGCGGAGCTTTTGCTTGCCCATGTGCTGAAGGGTAACCGCATGGAGCTTATGCTCAAGGGGCATGAGCTCCTTTCCCCCTCCGCACGCGAATCGTATAATGGTTTGCTTGAGCGCCGCACCCGGCGGGAGCCGCTGCAGTATATTCTCAAAAGCCAATCGTTTATGGGGTTTGATCTGTACGTGGACGAAAATGTGCTGATCCCCCGCCCCGAGACGGAGCTGCTTTGCGAGCGGGTGCTTCACTGGCTGAAGGGGCAAGACCGGCCTTCCCCCAAGGTGCTGGACCTGTGCACCGGCAGCGGCGCGCTGGCCGTTGCCATCGCCTGCCTAGCGCCCCGCGCGCAGGTCTTTGCCGCGGATATTTCCGAAAAAGCCCTTGCGGTGGCAAAGAAAAACGCCGGCGCCCATCATGCGGGGATCACTTTTTGTCAGGGCGATTTCCTGTCGGCGGTCTCCGGCCTGCAATTTGACTGCATCGTGTGCAATCCCCCCTATATCCCCACAGCGGACTGCGCTACTCTGCAGGCGGAGGTGCGCAGGGAGCCCCGCGCGGCCCTGGACGGCGGCACGGATGGCCTGCGCTTTTACAGGCAGCTTGCCCTGGAAGCACCCCTTTTCCTTTGCCCCGGCGGGGCGCTTTTTTGCGAAGCGGGCCATGATCAGGCGGAGGCGGTGGAGAGCCTGCTTGCCCCGCACTTTGAGCGGACGGCCGTCTTCCAGGATCTGAGCCATATCCCGCGGATCGTATCCGCTGTTTTACCCAACGCCCTCCCAGGAGGAATCCATGTTCGATAAGTTTGAATGGATGCAGAACAGGTACCAGGAGCTGTCCACCGCCGTCTCCCAGCCCGATATTATCGCCGATCAGGCGCTGTGGAAAAAGCTGGTCAGGGAGCATGCCCAGTTGGAGCCTTCCGTGCGTGCCTGGGAAGCCTATCAGCAGTTGCTTTCGGAGCTGAACGATGCCCAGGCTCTTTTGAAGGACCCCGACCTTGCGGATATGGCCCAGGAGGAGCTTCGCTCCCTTCTGAACCGCAAGGAGGAAGCGGAACAGGAGCTGAAGGTCCTGCTTTTACCCCAGGATCCCAATGATCAGCGCAATATTATTATGGAAATACGGGGCGGCGCCGGCGGTGAGGAAGCCAGCCTGTTTGCCGCGGAGCTTATGCGCATGTACACCCGCTACGCCGAGCGCCACAACTGGCGGACCGAGCCGGTAAGCATCAACGCCACAGAGCTTGGCGGCATAAAGGAAGCCGTGTTCTCCATGTACGGAAGCGGCGCGTTCAGCCGCTTGAAGTTTGAAAGCGGCGTGCACAGGGTGCAGCGGGTGCCTGCCACCGAATCCTCCGGGCGCATCCATACCAGCACCTGCACCGTGGCCGTGCTGCCTGAGGCGGAGGATGTGGAGGTCACCATCAGCCCCAATGACCTGCGCATTGACGTATACCGCTCCACCGGCCACGGCGGCCAGTGCATCAATACCACGGATTCGGCGGTGCGCATCACCCACCTGCCTACAGGGCTGGTGGTCACCTGCCAGGATGAAAAAAGCCAAATCAAAAACAGGGATAAGGCCATGAAGGTTCTGAAATCGCGCCTGCTGGAGCGCATGCAGGCGGAAAAGGACGCGGAATACGCCCAAAACCGCCGGGGGCAAATCGGCACCGGGGATCGGAGCGAACGCATACGCACCTATAACTTCCCCCAGGGCCGCGTTACCGACCACCGCATCGGCCTGACCCTGTACCGCATCAACGACATCGTTGACGGGGACCTGGATGAAATCATTGACGCGCTGCGGGTGGAGGAACAGGCGCAATTGCTCAAGCAGCTCAATCAATAGTCATAATGTTCTTTCCCCCTTAATACCTTGCATGCAGGGTATTAAGGGGGGAAACGCTATGGACTATGGAGCGATGCTGATTCTCAGCGCCAGCGCAGGCTTTCTTGGAACGGGGCTGGGCGGGCTGATTGCCATCCTGCTGCCGCGTCTTTCTTCCCGGGCCGTCAGCCGCATCCTGCATTTTACAGGCGGGCTGATGATTTCCATCGTCTGCTTCGAGCTTTTGCCGGAGGCGCTGCTTCTGCACCAGCCCACGGCAATCGCCGCCTTGCTGGCCGGCATCTTTTTCATGCTCGCATCCGATGTGATTCTTACGCGGTATGAGATCCGCCGGGGCGGCAATTCCCTGCTCCGCTCCGGACTGCTGATCGGCATCGGCATCGCGCTGCACAACCTGCCCGAAGGGCTGGCCGTAGGCGCGGGATATGCCGATGCCCCGGTATTCGGCCTGGCGCTGTGCTTGGCCATCGTGCTCCATGATGTGCCTGAAGGCTTGTCCATGTCGCTGCCTCTCCGGGAAGGCGGCATGAAGCTGCACCGCGTATTGCTGGCGGCCCTGTTCAGCGGCTTTCCTACCCTGATAGGCGCTTTCATCGGCCTGTATGCCGGCGGATTCGGGCATCAGGCACTGGCCGCCTGCCTGGGCCTGGCCGGTGGGGCCATGCTGCAAATCACCTGCGCAAGCCTCTTGCCCGAGGCGCAGAAGAAAAGCTCCGGGCGCATAGAGACGCTGCTTTTATCCCTGGGCATCGTGGCAGGATGCTTGCTGGCGCTATGGTTATAGAACGAATGAAAAGTGAGGAGCCTGCCCTTGATCCAAACCCGCTGCCTCCCCCCCACCGATGAAGCCATAGGGTATGCGGCTGCCCTTTTGAAAAGGGGAGAATTGGTGGCTTTCCCCACGGAAACGGTCTATGGCCTGGGCGCCGACGCGCTCAACGAGCAGGCGGTCCTGTCCATCTTTGCCGCCAAGGAGCGCCCTGCGGACAACCCCCTTATCGTGCATATAGCTGAAAGGGCTGATCTGGCTCCCCTATGCTGCCCCAATGAAAAGGCCTTCCGGCTGATGGAGGCCTTCTGGCCCGGCCCGCTGACGCTGCTGATGAAAAAAAAGGCCGCGGTGCCCGGCGTTACCACGGCCGGCCTTGACACCGTGGCTGTCCGCATGCCCTCCCATCCCGTGGCCAAGGCGCTTTTGGATGCCTGCGGCTGCCCCGTGGCCGCGCCCAGCGCCAACCGCAGCGGCCGCCCCAGCCCCACCCGGGCCATGCATGTGATGGAGGATATGGCAGGCCGCATCCCCCTCGTTCTGGATGGCGGCGCCTGCGATGTGGGCTTGGAATCTACCGTGGTGGACATGACAGGAGAAATCCCCCTGGTGCTGCGCCCCGGCGGCGTCACCCCGGAGATGCTGGCGGAAGTGCTGGGGCCCGTGGAAACGGCAGGAAGCATCCTGCGGCCCCTTGCACCGGAGGAAGACGCCCCCTCCCCCGGCATGCGCCACCGGCATTACGCCCCGAAGGGTACGCTGACGCTGGTTTCCGGCAAGCCGGAAAACGTGATCAACGCCTGCAAGGGGCTGTACGACGCGTCCCTGCAGGGCGGCAATCAGGCGTGCATCCTGGCGCTTTCCGAGCATACGGCGGCCTATGGCCCAAGGTATGTGCAGGATATTGGAAGCTCCCGGCACCCTCAGGAGGTGGCATCGCGGCTCTTTGACGTGCTGCGCCGCATGGACCGTGAAGGCATCGGGTATATTTTCAGCGAAGTAGTGGAGGCAAACGGCCTGGGCCTTGCCATCATGAACCGGCTGGGACGCGCCGCATCCTTTCGCTTTTTTGATGCGGATCAGATATAATGGTTACTATAATGCCAGCATTTTCCCTAAGGAGGTCGCATGCCCCATATCTTGTTTCTGTGCACCGGCAATACCTGCCGCAGCCCCATGGCCAAATGCCTGATGGAGGATCTTGCAAAACGCCTTGACCTGAACATCACCTGCGACAGCGCAGGGCTGATTGCCTTCCCCGGTGCGCCGGCTTCCCCCGGCGCGCAGCGGGCCATGGCGGCCCGGGGCCTTTCCCTGCGGGGCCACAGAGCCAAGCGGATCAACGCGGCCTTGGCGAAAAAGGCGGACGTGGTGCTGTGCATGACGGAGGCGCACCGGCGGGAATTTATGCAGCGCTTCCCGGAGCATGCCCACAAAGCCCGGATATTCATCCGGCCGGTGCCGGACCCCTTCGGCGGCAGTGACAGCCTGTATGTGCAGACATCAGATCAATTGGCCTCCCTTTTGGAAGAATGGCTGCAGGAACATTGATTTTCCTGAAAAATGCCGCATTTGGCCTTGACAAGCCATAGAGAAATATTATATGATAGCGATTGGCATCAATAGACTCCGCTAGCCCCGGGACTATTGACAATGGCGGGCACATGCGACCATCATGGGTTCCGCAAACTTTTTTTGACCATCATCCAAGGAGGAATACCTTTTGAAGACCTTTATGCCCAAGGCTGAGGCCATCCAGCGGAAATGGTATATTGTCGATGCGGACGGGCTGGTGCTGGGCCGTTTGGCCAGCCAGGTTGCCGGAATTCTTCGCGGCAAGCACAAAGCCATCTATACGCCCTTTATGGATACGGGCGACCATGTGATCATCATCAACGCCGACAAGGCGATCCTCACCGGCCGCAAGCTGGATCAGAAGATCTATTACAAGCACACCGGGTATCCGGGCGGCCTGAAAGAAACGCTCTACCGCAAGCTGATGGCCGAAAAGCCTGAGTTCGCGATCAAAAAGGCCATTGTTGGGATGCTTCCCAAGGGCCCCCTGGGCCGCAAAATGGCCACCAAGCTGCGGGTGTATGCCGGTACCGAGCACGGCCATGAAGCCCAGCAGCCCGAAATACTGGAACTGAAGTGACGCGGAAAGGAGCGTAATATAACATGGCTCAAGCAGATTTCAATGCCGTTGGCCGCCGTAAAAAGGCTGTTGCCCGCGTCCGTCTGGTGCCGGGTGAAGGCAAAATCGTGATCAACAAGCGGGATATCGACAATTATTTCGGCTTGGAAACCCTTAAGATGACTGTCCGTCAGCCCCTGCAGCTCACCAATGCCGCCGGAAGCTTTGACATTCTGGTAAACGTAGTGGGCGGCGGCCTTACCGGCCAGTCCGGCGCTATCCGCCATGGCATCAGCCGCGCGCTGTGCAAGGCCGATCCTGAACTGCGCGGCGCACTGAAAAAGGCCGGCTTCCTCACCCGTGATCCCCGGATGAAGGAACGGAAAAAGTACGGCCTCAAGGCTGCCCGCCGGGCCCCCCAGTTCTCCAAGCGTTAAAACCGTATACCTATCAGCCGCCGCGAAAACGGCGGCTTTTTTATTCCTGAATCCGATAGAATTGCAGGATGCTCTCCGCGCAATAAAATATTAATCTGGAATTTAATACCAATAGAAAACATAATTGCGTCGATGGCCGCGACGGATTTCTACGCAATACAAGGGGCAAAGCGAGGCGTGGCAGCACGCCGATTGAGCACTAACCAATCCTCAGTCTCGCTGCGCCCGACAGCTCCTTTCAAAAGGAGCCTTTACCTGCTGTACACCCTGTTATCAAGGCAGTATAATACAGTTGAATACGCTTGAAGGAGAGAGGCAGATGGATTTTCATCAATTGGCCGCCGCCAGAAGAAGCATTCGTAACTTTGCCGACAAGCCTGTGCCCGACGATCTTGTCACCCGGCTTCTGGAGGATGCGCATTGGGCGCCCAGCGCCGGAAATCTGCAGCCCTGGCGTTTTTATGTGATAAAGAACAAGGAAGTGCAAGGTGAGATCTGCGACAAGTGCTATCCCGCATCCTGGATCAAAAAAGCGCCGCTGCTCATTGTCGTAGCCGCCGATCGGAACAAATCTTCCTGGCGGTATCATGAGCGGGGCGCAGAGCTGTATTGCCTGCAGGATACGGCTGCCGCCATACAGAACCTGCTGCTGAGCGCGGAAAGTCTGGGTCTGGGTTCCTGCTGGGTTGGCGCTTTTTCCGAGGAAGCCTGCGCCCAGATACTTCACCTTCAAGAGGACGTGCGGCCTGTTGCCATCCTCCCCATCGGATATGCGGCTGAGGACCCTGCCGGGCCGGGCCGGGCACCTGTGGAGCAGGCCGTTACATGGATTGAGTGAGCATGCCTATGATGCGCAAAAGGAAGAGCCTGTACCGGTTGATTCGGTACAGGCTCTTCCTTTACTTCTGTTAATGCTTCCTTTGCAGCTTTTCCCCCGTCCAGCCAAGGGCCTTGAATATTTCCACCACCAGGATGGGCGCTACGCAAAGCCCGGCCACGGTCAGCCATTGCACGGGCGACATCGGCACAAGCTCAAAGACGCCTTGCAGGAATGGAGTAAGCAATACCGCCAACTGCAGCACAAGGGAGGCGGCTCCGGCCAGGAACAGCCACTTGTTGCCGGGTCCCCTTTGGAACAGGGAGAAGGTGCTGCTTCGCAGGTTGAGGGAATGGAAGATCTGCGTACCGGAGAGCACCGCAAAGGCCATGGTCTGCCCCAAGGCCACGCTGGTTTTTTGACCGATCAAAAAGGCGCACAGCGTAAGCACGGCGATCAGCGTGCCCTGATAGCCAAGCCGGAAGAGCAGGGGCTTCTCGAAGATGGCGGATTTGGGGTCCCTGGGCGGCTTTTGCATGGTGTTCTTTTCCTCGGGCTCCATGCCCAGGGCCAGCGCCGGGAAGGTATCCGTTACCAGGTTCACCCACAGGATATGGATGGGCTGAAGGGGAGAATCCCAATTGAGCAGCGTGGCCACAAAGATGGTCAATATCTCCCCCAGGTTGCAGGAGAGCAGGAACTGTATGGCCTTGAGGATATTGTTGTAGATGGTGCGCCCCTGGGAGACGGCGGATACGATGGTGGCAAAGTTGTCGTCCGTCAGGATCATGGCGCTGGCTTCCTTGCTCACCTCGGTGCCGGTAATGCCCATGGCGATGCCGATGTCCGCGCGCTTTAACGCCGGAGCGTCGTTGACGCCGTCGCCCGTCATGGCCACCACGTCGCCCCAGGATTGCCATGCTTTCACGATGCGCAGCTTATGCTCCGGCGAGACCCGGGCGTACACGGCGATATTGCGGACCTCTTCCTTTAGCCTGTCATCGTCCATTCTGGCCAGCTCCAGGCCCGTGACCACCCGGTCGCCCTTGCCCAGGATCCCCAGATCCTTGGCGATGGCCGCGGCCGTGGCCTTATGATCGCCGGTGATCATCACAGGCTTGATGCCTGCACGGCGGCACATGGCGACAGCATCCCTGGCGGAGGGCCTTGGCGGGTCGATCATCCCCGCCATGCCCAGGAAGGTAAGCTCCCTTTCATAGCCCGACTGCTTGTCCCCCTCGGACAGGGCGGGTGCTTCCCCCATGGCAAAGGCCAGGACGCGCAAGGCAGCATCGGCCATTTCCCTGGCGGTCTGCTGGATCTGTTCCACATCCTCCCGGGTGATGGGCCTTACCCCGCCATCCTGGATGTGGGTGCAGATGTCCAAGATTTCATCCAAGCCGCCCTTGGCGAAGATGCGCAGCTTTTCGCCTTCCTGGTGGATGGTGGCCATGCGCTTGCGGTCGGAATCAAAAGGAACCTCGTCGACCCTTGGCATCTTCCCTTCCAGGCGCTTTTTTTCATACCCAAGCGTTTTGGCAAAATCCAGAAGCGCCGTTTCCGTGGGATCGCCCAGGAAGGTTTCCTTGCCATCCGCCTGCCCTTCCTGCGCGTCGTTGCACAGCACCATGGCTGTGCCCAAAAGCACCGCGGCGCTTTGCCTGCGGAAGGCCTGTGCATCCCCGGCCTCAAAAGGCGCGCTGGCCGCCACTACCGTCATGCGGTTCATGGTGAGGGTGCCGGTTTTGTCAGAGCAGACCACCGTGGCGCTGCCCAGCGTTTCCACGGCGGGCAGGCGGCGGATGATGGCGTGCTGTGAGATCATCTTCTGCACGCCGATGGCCAAAACAATGGTGACGATGGCCAGCATCCCTTCCGGAATGGCCGCCACCGCCAGGCTGATAGCCGTGAGGAACATTTCCCCGGCATTTTTCCCATACAGGACGCCAATCAGGAAAACAACGGCACATACGCCGATGGCGGCAAAGGCCAGCCTTTTGCTCATGCTCGCAAGGCGGCGCTGCAGGGGCGTTTTCACGCCCTCCTCCTTGTCCAGCATCCCCGCGATGCGGCCAAGCTGCGTATGCATGCCCGTTTCCGCCACTACGCCTTCGCCGCGGCCGTAGGTGACAAGGCTGCCGGAGTAGGCCATGTTCCGCCTGTCTCCAAGGGAGGCGGTTTCCTCCACCTCACCCTCCCGCTTTTCCACAGGCGTGCTCTCTCCGGTCAGTGCGCTTTCCTGGGTTTGCAGGTTTACACAACTGTACAGGCGGATGTCCGCAGGCACATAGTCGCCCGTTTCCAATACCACCACATCCCCGGGCACCAGCTCTGCCGCGGGAAGGATGTGCATCTGGCCGTCCCTGCGCACCTTGGCATGCGGGGAGGCCATTTTCTTCAGCGCCGCCAGGGAATGCTCCGCCCGGTTCTCCTGGATCACGCCCAGTACAGCATTGATAACGACAACAAGCAAAATAATAATGCTGTCCGTCCACTCATGCAGCGCCACCCCTGAGATAATGGCCGCCGCCAGCAGGATCAGTACCATAAAGTCGGTAAACTGGCTCAAAAACATCTGAACGACAGAGCGGCCCTTTTGAGCCCGCAGCTCGTTGGGCCCATATTTTTGAAGCCGCCGGCCGGCCTCCTCCCTATTGAGGCCCGTTTCCTTTTGTACGTCAAGCTCCTGAAATACGGCCTCCATGCCCTTTCCATGCCATTCCATACGGGTGCTCCTTTCGGCAAGCGTCATTATACCAGCAAGCCATCCTACCACAGATGATCAGGATGGCTCAAGGGGAGATGATTCAAAACCATGGAATGCGGGCCGGAAGGTCATTTTCCGCGCTCCACCGCGCGGATGGAGGGATGGCGGGAAACGGTGCATATATGCCGCTTTCCAAGCCGGCGCAGGGCGCTCTCAAGCGCCGGCGCCGTCGGATACCGGGAGCCTTCCAACAGATACCGGCGCCCTTTGAAGCGCCTCCTGCAAGGTTTGGGGGAAATGCATGCCTGCTTCCCCCTGCTTTAATCTACCAGACCGGGGTTGGGCAGGAACTCACCCGGGAGGTAGATTTCTCCCGCCAGCGTCTCCGGCTGCGTCCCTGCCACGTAAAACCGCACCCTGGATACCACGGGATTTTCGCACAGCGTGTTCACGATGGCGTAGATCATCTGCCTCTCCTCCGTTCCTGAGAGGAGGGCGGCGGATATGCGGACGGCATCGGAGAAATGCACCAGCAGCGTATCGTCCGCAAGGCCGATACCCAGCAGATCGGCATCCTTCAATCCTGAAGGGAACACGCCTTTCAGGCCGCTCACAGTATCGTAGGGCCTGGGCCCTTCGCTTAGCTGCAACAGCAGGTACCGCGGATTCTTGGCCTCAAAGTAAGGCACCGGCCGGTTCACCGCCGCAAGCTTCCCGTTCTCCGCCACAAAATACAGCCGGCAATAGTTAAGCAAAAGCGCGCCGTAATCGCTGCGCTGCTGCAGGCCATTCCGGAAGGTGATTTCCTGCTGGGTATAGACGCTGCTGGGCTTGACGTTTGGGATTGCTTCCTCCCCGATATACGTTTCCACCGCCACAACGTTGGGCAGGAAGGTGGTCAAGGTATAGGTAAGGGATGCCAGGCAAACGGAACGGGTGACTTCGCTGGCCAGCAGCGCCTCATTCAAATCCTGGGAAAAGCGCAGCGTGACCTTCCGCCCGTTCATGCCGGACGCTTCCGAAACCACCGGCGGTTCAACCAGCAGCTTTGGTAAATCAGGCAGCGCCGGCACATTGCCCAGGTATTCCGCCCCCCGGTACAATTCCTGCAAAAGGCCCATCACAAGCTGCTCGGGTGTCTGCCCATCGAAGGAAATGTTCCGTACCTCCGGCAGGATGCCGGTGCTTACCCGGGCCGGAAAGTACAGCGTGGCGGTGGTGGAAAGCCTGCGGGCGGAGGCTTCCTCAGAAAGGAGCACCCGCTGGGCCTCCGCCTGCTCCCACAGGGAATCCAGATCCTCGCCGGTACGCCTTTGCAGCGTTCCCATGGGCAGGCTGGCGGATATATCCAGCCCCGCCTGCGCCCCTGCCACCAAAACGTTCACATACTGTATGTCGGTAAATTCCGTCAGCGTATTGGCAATGGCCTGGCACACCGTATAAAATTCCTTGGGCTCCAATTGATGGGCCGAGGCGGTGAGATTCACCGTGGCTACGTCCCGGGATATCTCCACGGGATTGCTGCCCCCCAATTGAAGCTTCACCGATTTGGAAAGGGGCGATACCGCGGTATTGCCGGGATGGGTAAAAAGTGCCCTCAATACCGCCTCTGCCCCGTGACGCCCCACGGGAAGCTTCACCCTCACCTGCTGCGCGGTCAGGCGCACGCCATCCACCCTGGGCAAAAAGACCGTCGCGGTGGTGTCATACTCCAGCCCGGCATCGCCGATAGGCGGCTCATAGATCATGGGCGGGGGAGGCAGCGTTACCGCAGCATCGCCGCCCTCCACAGCGATGACAGATATGGAAGGCTGGCAGCCGGCAATGGCAAAGCATACGGCAATCCATGATGCCAGCAAAACGCTCTTTGCCTTTTTCATTGTCCGGCCTCCTTCCCCGGCATCAGGTCCATCAACGCCGTCAACTGCTCATAAGAGATTTTCCATATGCCATTGTCACGAAAAAGCATCACCGGGCAGGCGGAAAACAACGTTTCCTTCCCATTCCCCATCACCATCGTCAAATCGGCGCTCACCACTGCCCGGCCGCCGTCATAGGATACGCTTCCGCCTGTGGTGTCGAAGCTTGTAACGGCCGCCGCCCGGTCCCAGTTTAAAAAGGCGATTCCCACGCCGGGCCGCGGCTGGCCAGTGATTGGATTGAACGCTGCCACATACAGGTACAGCCTGCTCCAGTCCTTCTCCTGCCAGGCGGTGATGATGGTGCGCACCGTGTTCTCCTGGGTTAAAAGCAGCGCTTCATCGCGGGTAAAGGGTGGCGCCAGCCCGCCTTCCAGGCTGTCATCGCGAAAATAGGCATTCTCCAGCCGCAGGCTTTTAGATACGTCGCTGCGCTGCTGCACCAGCACCTGCACGCTGTGGTAAGGGAAATTTTCCGTAATAGAGGCCGTCAGGCTGGCCATGGCAAGCCTTCTGCGCAGCGGCACTTCACGCCGCCAATCCTCCCTTGACTGCCAGTCATTAGGCTCGTCCGCATAGGCTCTGAGCAGCGCGTCATTGAAAGTAACATAGAGCACATTGCCCTGGGGAATGGTGTTGAGCACCCGGACCTGGTCGGGAAAAAGGCGGGTAAGTTCCGTCATGCCGGCGGCAGGGCCATTCAAAAGCGCCTGCACCAGCGCCATTTCCTCCGATTCATTCTGGAAGACGGAAATCACCCTGGCCTCCGCCGCCAGCATGGGTTCCCGCCCATAGCGGAAGTACAATGTCACCGCCTGGGCATCCCGGTTGTTTTCATTGGCCAGGGGGCTGTGCAGCTCCGCCGTTACGCCGGGAACCATGGTAGCCTCCGCCTTTTGCAAGGGATCAGGCAGCAGGGCGGCGCAGCCGGAGACAAGAAGCAGCGCCGCAATCCACAAAGCCATCAAATACCGTTTATACATGGCGCTCCCTTCTTTTCTCATCCGCTGTGGGCAGGCAGCTCCACCATAAAGGTGGCCCCCTGTCCCTCCTCGCTTTTCACCGATACGCTGCCCCCATGGAGCATCACGATCTGCCGCACGATGGAAAGGCCCAGCCCTGTGCCGCCCGTTTCCCTGGACCTGGCCTTGTCCACCCGGTAAAACCTGTCGAAGATATGGGGCAGGTCATCCTTGGGTATGCCCGGCCCGTTATCGCTGACGGTGACGGTCACTTCCTTCCCTGTCTTGAACAGGCGTATCTGGATGTGCCCGCCGGGCTGGGTGTATTTTACGGCGTTCTCCGCCAGGTTGTATACCACCTGCGAAAGCTTGGGCCCGTCGGCATACATTTCGCCATCGTCCTGAATATCCGTTTGAATGGTCTGCTGGCGTCTTTGAGCCATGGGCGTCAGCCGGTGGACAGTATCCCGGACCAGGTCGGACAGGCGGATGTTCTGCCTGTTGAGCTTCATGCTCTTGGTGTCCATCTGCGTAAGCGTCAAAAGGTCGCTGATGATCAGGCTCAATCTATCGATTTCCTTGTTGATATCGGTCATGAACTCGTTTCGGAGCTCCGCGTCCATCTCCGGCTGGTAAATGAGGCTTTCCAGCAAAATTTTCATGGTGGCCAAGGGCGTTTTCAATTCATGGCTGGCATTGGATACGAACTGGTTGCGGCTTTTATCCAGCGCCTCCAGCTTCTCGGACATGGTGTTGAACGTTTCCGCCAGCCGCTTGAGTTCTCCGGACCCTTTCACCGCCACCCTGGCGGAAAAATCACCCCGGCCCATGCGCTGGATGCCTCGGGTAAGCGTCAGGATGGGTCTGGTGATCACCCGGGAGAAGACCAGGGCAATGACCAGCACCACGCCGGCCACGATCAGGAAATATAGGATCATCTGATCCTGCAGCTCATACAGGCCCTGCATCATGCTTTGCACCGGGGATGAAAAAAGCAAAACCCCGATCACTCCCTGGGGAGTATTCAGGGCCGCGGTGCAATAGCCCACCCAAGTAACGCTGGTATTGAGCGGGCGTAAAAAGGATAACGGCGTATTGGTGGGCGCGTCCCCCGATCCCGTGCGGTGCAGGCC
>JAEWWY010000537.1 GCA_023458835.1 Bacillota bacterium | reverse complement strand
CACCTATCCCTGCCACGCGGCGGAGCATGCGATCTTGGAGCTGCAAAACATGCTGGGCTACAACGTGGGCTATGGCATCACCCGCCAGGAGGGGGATACCGCCTGCTATAACATCGTGTACCGCTATCAAAACGAACAGGTAGGCGTAGCCTGCGGCAAGGCTGTGACCGGCCTTTTCAACGCGCTGTTTGAAGGTAAAAGTCCCCATTTGCAGCCTGTTTTCAAGGAGCTGCAGCTTCTGGCCTCCCGCACCGACCTCGGCCCCAGCACCAAAGCCATCTATGAGGAAGCCCAAAAGCGCGGCATCCCCGTAACGCGCCTGGGCAATGACAGCCTGTTGCAGTTGGGATATGGCAAATATGCAAGGCGCATGGAAGCGGCGCTCACTGACAAGCCAAGCTGCATTGCCGTGAACATCGCCGGGGACAAGCATCTGACCAAGGAGCTTCTATGCCGCCACGGCATCCCCGTGCCTGCCGGAGAGATCGCCTATTCCATAGGCAGCGCCCTGCGCTATGCCGCCGAAATCGGCTATCCCGTAGTCATCAAGCCCTATGACAGCAACCATGGAAACGGCGTAACGCTGAACATCACCGGCCGGGAGGGCGTGCCTGAGGCTTTTAAGCTGGCGCTGGAATACAGCTCCGCCGCAGTGGTGGAAAAGCATATTACCGGGCAGGATTACCGCGTGCTGGTGGTGGGCGACAAGGTGTCCGCAGTGGCCAGGCGGCAGCCGCCCCGGGTAGTGGGCGACGGAGCGAGCACTATCCGCCAGCTTGTGGAGAAGGAAAATGAAAATCCCTTGCGGGGGGAAGACCATACAAAGCCCTTGACCAAAATGGAACTGGACGAGGCTGCCATCCAAACCCTTTCAAAGGCCGGGTTGAACCCCGATTCGGTTCCGGAAAAGGATGCTGTCGTCTTTTTGCGCAAGAACGCCAACCTGAGCACCGGAGGCACCGCCTTGTCCTGCCCGGAAGCCATCCATCCCGCCAATGCCAAGCTGGCCGTCCGGGCCGCCAAGGCGTTGGGGTTGGACATTGCCGGCGTGGACATCTGTTCCCCGGACCTTGCCGTTCCCCTTCACGAAAACGGCGGCGCGGTGCTGGAGGTGAACGCCGGGCCAGGGCTCCGGATGCATTTGATCCCCTCCGAAGGCCCGCCCGCCCCGGTGGCCAAGGATATTCTGGACATGCTTTTCCCCCAGCGCTCGCCCTATACCGTGCCCCTATGCGCCGTGACAGGCACCAACGGCAAGACCACCGTCACCAGGCTCATTGCCCATACTTTGTCGCTGGCCGGGCTGAAAGTGGGCATGACTACCACCAGCGGCGTGTACCTGGGGGATGAATGCATATTGCCCGGCGACAACACCGGAGCCGTAAGCGCCGGCATCGTCCTTTCCCATCCGGAAACCGAAGCCGCCGTGCTGGAAACCGCCCGGGGTGGCATCGCGCGCCGGGGCCTTGGATATGATCTGGCGGATGTGGGCGTGATCACCAACATCAGCGAAGACCATTTGGGGCAGGACGGCATAGAAACCCTGGAGGACCTGGCCCATATAAAATCCCTGGTAGTGGAGGCAGTGAAACCCTGGGGATGCGCCGTTTTGAATGCCGACGACAAGATGACGCCCTATTTTTTGAAGCGTGTACGCTGCAATGTGCTCATGTTTTCCAGAGACCAGAACAGCGTGCTCTTGAAGGAACACTTAAAGCAGGGGGGCAACGCCGTCTGGGCCCATCAGGGAGGGCTGTACGCCCAGTACCTTGGCAAAACCACCATCCTGTGCCGGGTGGAGGATATCCCCATCACCTTAAAGGGCATGGCCGCCTGCAATGTGGAAAACGCCTTGGCGGCGGCGGCGGCGCTGCTGGGCCTGGGCATCCCGGAGAACCAAATCCATCAGGGGCTTACATCCTTCCGCCCCGACGGGGAGGACAATCCGGGCAGGTTTAACATCTTCCAGACCGGCCGTTGCAAGGTGATGCTGGACTACGGCCACAACATTGCCGGATACGGCCAGGTGATTGACTTCTTGAAAAAGCAGGATGCCAACAGGCTGGTGGGCGTGATCGGCGTACCCGGAGATAGGCAGGATGATGCCGTCAAAAAGGTGGGCGCCCTGTGCGGGCAGCATTTTCAAAAGCTCATCATCAAGGAAGACACGGATCTGCGCGGGAGAAAGCCCGGCGAGATTGCGGACCTCTTAAAGCAGGCTGCCCAAAAAAGCGGAAACCCCCAGTTGGAGCTGGAGGTGTGCCTAAAGGAGGAGGACGCGGTGTTAAAAGCCATCACCACGGCAAAACCCGGGGATTTCATCGCCGTGTTCTATGAGGAATATGAGCCGCTGAAAAACATGATCCTGACGCAGCATCGCGGCAGAAGCGTAAGGGTGTAAAAAAACCACAGCCGCCACGATCCATTGGGTGCTTCCCAATGAAACGGCGGCTTTGTTTTTACTGTCTTTCAAACATACTGTCGATCATTTGCCTGAGCTCGTCCCTGGATACATTGCCAAAGAGGTGAAGAACATACGGAGGATCCACCCAATGCGCGCCGGACCTGCTAAGGTTATCTATCATATAGAACTTGATGCCGCCCCGTTCATATATTTCCGGCTTGTGCTCGTCTTTTTCAACGCTCCAAACGCCGGCGGCATTTTCCGCGGTATTCTTATCCACCGATATCTGAAGCCGCCGCTCGCCGCATGTATACGCACCCATCACCCACCGCAAATAGTCGGTTTCAATCTTGCTCTCCATGTTCTCCAGCGCAAAGCCATCCGGCAGCCTGGATGGCAGCAGCGGAGTCATGTCCAGTTCGTCAAGCTTTTTGAAAAAGGCATCATCACGGGCTGGATCCAAATCATTTTGATAGCCGCGCCCTGTGATCTTCCCCTGTATATTAGCCCTTACTTCCAGGGTTTCATCATCCCAGGAAAAAATGAGACGCCACATGTTCCAGCCTGCGGCATTGAATGCAACCCCGAAAAGAATGACCAGAAACAGGACACAGGCAGCAAAAGCAGCGGGACGGGAGCGAAAGTATTGCTTCATGCCTGATGATCCGGGCGCGTTTGTCTCCGCTTCCATGCGTTCCGCCGGCGGCTTGTCTCCCCGTGTTTTCACTCGCTTCATAAAGTCACCCCAGGGCTCATGCGGTTTTCGTTTTTCGAGGGCTTATATTGCATGATTCTGAATCCCTCTGTCCGGCGGTACTACAGCCGCTTTGTTTTCTGAACGCTAAAAAGCATATAACACCATACCCCATGGTCCCTTAGCTTGAACGAATGGGACCATGGGGCAAAATCAGGCTTGGGATACTTCACTTTTTATTAAATTCGATAATGCCGCTATTGACAGGTTATTGTAGCGCTCGTGCGGCTACGGGTCTCTGTGGACGCACCCTCCTGCGCAACAAAGCCCGCCTGTGTACGATATTGCACTCCCGGTGTTCCGGTATATGTAAGCGTATACGAGTATGTTGATGCGTTTGAGGTATATTTTGATGCCGTCGACTTTACTGTCGTCCACGTGCCATTCCGTAGTTCCTGCAGGCGGATATAGGCAAAGCCGCAAACATCTACTGCGTGGGTGCATAGAATGAAGGCCGACGCATCAATCCTACCACTGCCCTGAGCGTCAGCACTCACTTCTGTTGAGTTAATCAATGCGGATGCTTGGGGCGAGATGATTATATCGGCGCTGGCCCAGGGTAAAAAGGTCGTCATGCACAAGAAGCAGGCAACGAGGGCTACCATGATACACTTTTGGCTTTTCATTTTGATATACTCCTTTCAAATATGGAATCGATCATTTGTCTGAGTTCCTCTCTGGTCACTTGCCCGGAGATATTGATTGTATAGGGAGGATCATACCAAAACGCTCGAGCTCTGCTGAGGTTTTCCGTGATATAGAATTTGATCCCTCCCTGTTCGAATATATCCGGCTCACGTTCATCTTTTTCGATGCTAAAAATGCCACCGGGATTTTTTGAAACATTCCTAACTGCAGATATCAAAAGCTGCCCATCACCATGTATATATGTTCCCGTCACCCACCGTTTATATTCGGTTTCAATCTTACTCTCCACC
>JAEWWY010000536.1 GCA_023458835.1 Bacillota bacterium | reverse complement strand
AACCTACGGTTTTTACGGCCGTTTGCTCGGGCAAGGTAGGAATTTCTTCGAAATTCCTGCGAAAATCACCGCACATGTCGCTGATTTTCGATCTGCAATCAGAGGGCTTCGGCCCTCCGATACCTCCTGGGGTTTGTTGATGGTCTGAGACCCGCCCATTTCGGGCGGGTCTTGTATTAAATTGGGGCAATAGCCGTATGGGGCATCAGAGCAGGATGACGGAGCACTCTTCGGCCAGTTGATCCACAGCCTGCTGGGCGTCGATGCTCCTGTCCTGGATCAGCAGCGAGCAAACCTGGCGCCAGGCGGTCTCCACGTCCGACTTGTAGGGGCTGTAGGGGATTTCCTGGGCTATGTCCAACTGCTCAAAGGGTACCTTGTACTGGGGACGGGCGGCCCAGTGGTCCTTCATGGCCTGGGTCTCCACAGAGGTCTTGGTAACGGGCAGATAGCCGGAAGTGATGGAGTTGTAGGCTACCTGTTCATCGCTCATGAGGAAGAGCATGAATTCCCAAGCGGCATCGATGGCTTCCTTGCTGTTGCCGCGCTCAATGATGGAGATGTTTCCGCCGCCGGTGGGCGCCGCGGGCTTATCCCAGGTGGGCAGGAAGGATACGCCCACTTCGATGCCGGCAGCTTCGGCCTGCTTGAGGATGTTGGCCATGGAGCCGGAGGACTGGAAGCACATGCCCAGCTTGCTGTTCATGAACATCTCGGTCATTACATCGGTGGCGTTGGTGGAAACGAAGGGGGCGCACCAGCCCTCGTCTACCCAGGAGCGCCAGGCGGTGAATACCTTCAGCATGGTGCCGTCTTCCAGCGCGGGAACGGTGAGGCCGTCTTCGCTGAACATGTTGGAGCCAAGCTGCGCCAGCCAGTTCTGCAGGAACCAGGCGGGGTCGTTATGCAGTTCAAAGCCGTACACCAGCGTTTCGCCGGTGGCCTCGTCCTTTTTGAACAGCTTGCGGCCCACTTCGATCATCTCATCGATGGTGGCGGGGGCGGTAAGGCCGGCAGCATCAAACATGGTCTTGTTGTAGTAGAGCACCGGGGTGGAACGGATGTAGGGCAGGGCGATCAGCTTGCCTTCGGAATCATAGGAATAGGCCAGCAGAATCTTGGCAAAGTTGTCCATGTCCAGACCGGAAGCCTCCACGTAGGGGGTCAGGTCTGCCAGAACGCCTTCCTCCGCCATGACGGGCACGCCGGCGGCGCGCTCCAGAACAACCAGTTCCGGCGGCTCGCCCGCGGCAACGGCGTTCATGTACTTGGTCAGCGCGTCTACATAGCCGCCCTGAAAGGTATCTACCACTTGGATGCCTTTTTCCTTGCCAACTGTTTCGTTGAAGGTTTTCACCTGGGTGGTCATGGCTTCGGCGTTGGCGCCGGAACCGCGGGTGTGCCAAAGCTCAATGGTGATGGGGGCCGCGCTTTGGGCCAGGGCAACCGGGACCAGGGAAAGCGTAAGGACCGTGACCAGCAGCAGCGCAATCAGTTTCCGCATGACTAGAATCCTCCTTTGAAAGTGAAAATTATTTTTCCACAGGCAAACGCCTGCTTCGAATCATTTAACGCCCTTATAGGCAAACGCCTGGATGATTTTTTTGCTGGCGAACAGGAAGATGATTACCACAGGGATCACCAGGAGCATGTTGCCGGCCATGATGGTGGTCCAGATGACGCCCAGCTCCTCAGCCTTGATTTTTTCAATAGCCATGGTCAGCGGGCGGACCTCTTCGGTGTTGGTCATCACCAGCGGCCAGAAATAGGCGTTCCATGTGCTGACAAAGGAGAACAGCGCAATGGTGATGATGCTGGACATGGACATGGGCAGCATGATGCGCATCATGATTTTGAATTCGTTGGCATTGTCCAGCTTGGCGCATTCGATCAGTTCGTCGGGCACCTGCATGAAGCCCTGGCGCAGAAGGAATATGCCAAACGCATTGGCGCCAAAGGGCAATATCTGGGGCCAGAGGGTTTTGATGAGCCCCCAGTCCGACATGGTCAGATACACCGTAATGAAGGTGACTTGGGTGGGGATCATGAACGCTACCAGCACAAAGCCAAACAACAGCCCCCTGCCGAAAAACCTGAACTTGGAAAAAGCGTAAGCGGCGGGCACCATGACGATCAGTTGGATGACGATAACCGCCATGGTGATCACCACGCTGTTGGCGGCATAGCGCGTCATACTGACATTCATGCGGGTGAAGATGGTAATATAGGCTTCAAACGTGAAGTTGATGGGCCAGAAGGACGGAGGCGTACGGATGGCCTCGCTGTAGCTTTTAAAGGAAGTGATTAGCATCCAATAAAAGGGGAACAGAAAGCAGATCACTACCGCCAGCTTGAAAATGTCTCCGGGCAGGCGGGGGAGATAATTACGCAGGCGGCGCTTCCATTGCCGCTTTTCAAGATAGCCTTGCATGGACATACGATTCCCTCCCCCTTATTGATAGTGGACCTTGCGTTCCAGGCCGCGGAAATAGACCAGTGTCAAAAGCATCAGCACCACCATCAGCACCACGCCGGCTGTGGCGCCGATGCCCAGGGTATTGGTGCGGATGAAAGCGTAGTCATAGATATACCGTGTCACTACCTCGGTGGCGCCGCCCGGGCCGCCGGCCGTCATGATATTGATGGTATCGAACACCTTGAAGGAGCCTATGGTGATGGTGATCAGCAGGAAGAAAAGCTGGGGGGATAAAAGCGGCAGCGTAATTTTGAAAAAGCATTTGATCTTGGGCGTATTGTCCAGCTCCGCCGCCTCATAGATTTCCGTGGGGATCGACTTGAGCGCCGCCAGCACCACCAGGGCATAATAGCCAATGGATTTCCATACGTTTACGAAAATAATGGAAGCCATGGCCGTGTCTGAGGAGTTCAGCCACCGAAGCTTTGGCAGGCCGAAGGTCATCAGGATGGTATTGAACAGGCCGTAGGCATTTTCGTCCATCAGCCACTGAAAAACGAAAGCCACGGTGACGGAAGCGATCAAATGGGGCGTGAAAAAGGCGGTTTGGGCAAAGCGGTTGATTTTTCTGTCCTTGTACATCCACAATGCGAAGACCACAGCGAAGAAGATCAGCAGCACCACCACGGCGGCGGTGTAGACGGCCGTGTTTTGCAGCGCGTTCAGAAAATCCTTTTTCACAAAAAAGATGGTGTTGTAATTTTTCAACCCCACAAAGGCTTTGGTGGGGTTCATTACATTTCCGGTGAACAGGCTCAAATAGACCAGATGAAGCATGGGATACAGCACAAAGAGGATCAGGAAAACCAGGGTGGGGATCACCAGCAGGTAGGGAAAGAAGTAACCCAGCTTCAGTTGGCCCATTTCCGCCCAATTGCCGATGATGACGCAGATAAGGATCACCGCGCCCCCTGCGATCATCAGGCCCGTGCCGTTGCCTTTGAGCAAATCACTCAGCCAGCCTGTCAGCTTCACGTTATCGGCGGCCATCTTGTTTCCAAGGAAGCCCAACAGCATCAGCGCCATGCCCAGAATGGCGCCTATGGACGCCGGAAGCTTCAGGCCCCTTGCCTTACCTGACATCAGACAGCCCTCCTGCCATGCGAAGATAGGCGCCGTAATCCCGGGAATCCTTTTTGCGGATGCGCTGCCCGTCTGCGCCAAAGAAGTACAGATCGCTTTCCTTTACCTGCACATACAACGTATCGTCCATGTGGAAAGACTCATTGGTGCTTTTTACCATGATGTCGGTTTGATCAAGGCGCACCTTGTACAGCGTTTCCGAGCCCAGCATCTCCCTGGTGATAACCTTACCCCTGCGGTTGTAGAAGGCAGGCTGCGGCTCGTGGGACAGCAGCACCTTTTCAGGCCTGTACCCAAGCTGTATGCCATCCTCCAGGGGAAGGATGTTCATAGGCGGCGTGCCGATGAATTGGGCGGTGAATACGTTGTTGGGATCGTTGTAGATCACTTCGGGGGACGCCTCCTGCTGGATGCGCCCTTTATCCATCAATACGATGATGTCCGCCATGGACATGGCCTCCACCTGGTCGTGGGTGACGTATACGAAGGTGGTGTTCATGCGGCTGTGCAGCTCGATCAGCTCTGTGCGCATGGCCACCCGGAGCTTGGCATCCAGATTGGACAGGGGCTCATCCATCAAAAAGACCTTTGGTTTTTTGACCATGGCCCGGGCCAGGGCCACCCGCTGGCGCTGTCCCCCCGAAAGGGTGGAGGGCTTTCGGTCCAGAAATTCGCTCAAGCCTACGATGGCGGAATATTCCTTGACCAGCTTCTCCCGCTCCGCCTTGGGCACCTTGTTGTTCTTTAAACCAAACTCAATATTCTCCCGTACCGTCATGGTAGGGTAAATGGCGTAGTTTTGAAACACCATGGCAATGTCCCGCTTGCTGGGGGCAAGGTCCGTAATGTCCTTGCCGTCCAGAAACACCTGGCCGGATGTGGCGGGGCCGATCCCTGCGATCATTCTTAGCAGCGTGGTTTTGCCGCAGCCGGAAGCGCCTACCAGCACCGTGAATTTGCCATCCTGGATGGTTAAGTCCAAATCTTGAATCACTTTGGTCGCGCCAAAGGACTTGCTCACCTTGCTGAAACGGATTTCCGCCATCTGGGGGGCTCCTTTCATACGGGAAAAGTACCGTATCTGACGATCACTGATTTACTCTTAGTATATTGATCCGTATGCAAGTTTGTCAATATGTTGCGCAGACGTTGAACTCTTTTGGGTTAAAGACGGTGAAAACAATCAAACTATTTCAAGGATGATCATGCTTTTTGTTGGTTTTATGGCTGGTCCTGCTTCGGCACTTCTTTTCTTTTGGCGTTTAAACACAATACTTTTATAAACAAACATTTCCGCCCCCCGTTTGCCCCCATGCAGGCGAAGCTGCACCGGGGCAAGCGGTGGGCGGAGGGAGGTACGGGGAAAACGGGGAGAATGCCTATTCCACCTTTGTAAACCGGCAGGTATCGTGGTCAACCTTGTGAAGAAAGACCTTTCCGTATTGCTTGTCGCCTATTTTTCCGGATTCCGCCACATAAAAGAAGCCGTTCCCCAGGGAAATAAAGCCTGTATCCGCTTTTCCCGGCATTGTATCAACACCCCATACGCCGCTCTTTTCGTGGTAGGCTCCCTTTTCCTTCAGCGTCAGGCACAAGCCCTGCATAGGGCCGTAATCCCGGTCCGCGCCAAGCGACAATGTTTTTTCCACCGGCGCCTTGCTGCCGTCGATCAGGTAAACGGGATAATTGGGGAACTGGTCCTTCTTTCCCTCGTAAACGATCAGCCAATAGTCGCCCGTATCCCGGTCATACTCCAGGTTTTGCACGCCGTAGGTGGTGTTGCCGGTATAGGCGAACAGCTTGGAAACATATGATGGCCCTTCCTCGTGAGGGTTGTTCTGGTCAAAGGGTTTTGGGGAGAAGGTATCGGGATCAAACGCCAGGATGACCTGATAGTCGTTGTCATCGCGCTGCGTATTGCTGTACACGCCATAGGCCAGCATCATGTAGATCTTTTTGGAAGCATCCCCCGGCATGGTGCCAAAGGTGATGCCGTCTATGCCGCTGCAGCCATGGCGGTGACCCAGGGAAGCGGCGGCGTTTTCGTGGCTGCCCCCGGACAGGTCGTCGCGGTAATCCTTTACGACTTCGCCCATGTACAGCGCCGTCATGGCGCCGGAAGCCTTATAGTCCATATCCATCGTTGTCATTTTCAAGGGGTCAAAGACCGCGACATAAAACTTTTCCGCCGCCTTGTATTCCAGGGAACCGTAGACTTTTCCGCCATAGAAGGCCAGATCTCCCAAATGGGCGCCGCCGCCGTAGATGCCGCCTGAGAGCAGGCCCGTCACACTGGCGACGATTTCGCCGGTTTTTATATCCACCTTGACCAGGCGATCGGTAAAGGAAGCATACAAAAAATTGTTCTCATCATCGCAGACAACGCCCTGCAAATGCCCGGCGGGGCTGCCCCAGGCGCCGCAGGACAGCGCCGGCGGAAGCGCGGCGCCCCCGTCGGATGGCTGCGCGCTTGCTCCGGACCCTGTGAGCAGAAGCGTAAGTCCCATATACATGGCTGATAACAGTCTCTTTCCCATTTTATCTTCCCCTTCTTGAATTTTGCGCGGACATCCGGCGGAAGATCATTATAGCCGTTTCTCAGTAAGCCCGCAATTCAAAAATGGTGATTTCCTGCGCGCCATGGGTGGCAAGGCAGCGGATTTCCACCTGATCACAGGCGGTTTCATCAAAGCGGAGCACGTTCAGGCGCTGATGGTTATCCCGTATATGCAGCGTGCGCACCGCTTCCGCACCCTTTTTCAGCACCACGTCGTAATCCCGGACAAGCTCTTTGGGAGCGCCGGGGCGCTGCTGCTTTTGCCGGTTGGGGCTCATGGTGACGCGGATGGGGTAGCGGAAATCGGAGTGGAAGGTAAGGCGCAGTTCCCGCAGCGTTTGGATTTGCGCAAAGGCCATGCGCAGCGTTTCCCCCGGCCCGCCGGCGCCATCCGACACCCAGGCGTTGGATTCTTCGCCCAGGCGGCGGGCAACGCCGTTTATCACCTTGGCGGGCTCACAGCCCGGCTTATGGGAGGTGGCGGTGAAAAGGGCTTTTTTCGCAAGATCTGTAGGATCTTCATTCAAAAACCCGGGCAGGTACCCGCCGTCCTTTAAAATGGCCTGCTGCAATTCCCTGATACGGGGGGCGAGCCCCCGGGGAGAAAGGCCGTACCTTGCGCACAGGGCCGCCGCCGTACCGGCCGCCTGGCCGCCCACGGCACAGCAGCCGATGATCCTGGTGCTGGCCATGGCCAGCTTGCTGGCGCTGATATCCCGCCCTGCCATAAACAGGTTTTTGATGTTTTTGGAGTAATAGCAGCGGTAGGGGATGGTATATACGCCGCTGTAAAAATTGCAGTCGGAGGGCAGCTTGTCAAAATCCAGCAAACCGTTGGCGGCATGCAAATCCACGCACCAGCCGCCGTAGGCCACGGCATCCTCAAAAATGCGGTGGTCCAGGATGTCGTTTTCCGTAAGCATGTAATCGCCCGCAAGCCGCCGGCTTTCCCGCATCCCGGGCAGCGCGCCCACCCATTCCAACTGGAAATTTTCAGCCCCGTGGCGGTGTACGCTTTCCTTGTTGTTTTTGATATGATCCCAAATGCCATAGGCATAGGCCATCAAATCGTCCCTGATCGTTTCATAATCCGGGATGATATCGTCCCCCTCCCCCATCAATTCCAGCCACCAGTAGCCGTAATCGATGCAGGCGCTGCTGGTCATGGAGGTGCGGCGGTATTCCTCGGGATCGGGGGAATCGCTTACATCTATCTTATCCCGCATTTCCACACAGTGGATGCGCTTGGCCAATTGGGCCTCGGTAAGATGCCTGGCAAAGGAGGGGGGCGTAAAGGGCACCGGATGCCCCATATCCACGGCACGGAAAAGAATGGTGTTGCCCATGCGGTGGTTGTTGGCTTTTTCCGGCGCGTGGGGCTCGCGGAATTCTTCATAGGCTTCGCTGCCCTGGCGGAATTCCGCCCCGGCATAATAGCCTAAGGTGCCGTTGCCCGTGCAATCAATGAACAGCGGCGCGGTAAACCGGTAACGCATTTCCGTTGTTTCCTGCACGCAGAGAATGGCGGTGATCAAATCGCCCTCCGTGTCGCAGTCGTACATGCAGGTGTTATAATATACGGTCAAGTTTTTTTCCTTGAAGGCGGCTTCAAAGAGCACCATATCCCAGGTGGAATAGCTGAAGTTCTCATTCCGGGCCTTATTCTCCAGCATCAATTCATATATAAGCCCCGATTCGGCGTAATCGGGCTGCTTCAGGCTCTGGTCCGCGCCGGAGATATGGACCCTGATCTCACTGGAGGCGTTGCCCCCCAGCACGGGACGGGCGTGGACCAGGGCAGTCTTTGCGCCATGCCTGGCCGCGGCAATGGCCGCGCACAAGCCGGCCATGCCTCCGCCCACGATCACCACATCATACCGATGCTCCTGGAACCGTTCCAAAACCCTCTTCATAAATCCTCCGAGTTGCGTTATTTGGCCAAGGACAGCAGGTATTCGCCCACCTGATAGGCATACCTTGC
Organism: Bacillota bacterium; assembly: GCA_023458835.1. Classification (GTDB taxonomy): domain Bacteria; phylum Bacillota; class Clostridia; order Christensenellales; family Aristaeellaceae; genus JAEWAH01. The sequence continues at coordinate 8,420 of JAEWWY010000536.1, read as the reverse complement.
GGTCATGTCCTTCAGGGTGTCGGGCATCTTGTCGTTGATCTTGATCTCATAGATCAGATCGGCTTCGCAGCCCGTTTCATAAAGGGCATGCATCACCTGCTCCCAGGGGATATTGCCCAGGAAGGGCATCATGTGCAGATCGGTCTGCCCATGGTTATCGTCGATATGCAGTGCCTTGATCCGTTTGCCCAGCCGGTAGAGGGCGGGCACCTGATCATCGTATTGCCGGTTGGCGTGGCCCACGTCCCAGCAGATGCCTGCCAGGGGATGGCGGAAGGAATCCATCAGGGCTTCCAGTTCCCCGGCGGTGGTGCCAAAGCGCCGCCGTCCCTGGGCATCGCACATGTTTTCAAAGGCAAGGCCCACGTTCAGTTTGAAGGCCAGCTCCGCCTCCGGGCCGAACACCTGATGGTTGTAGGCGATGCTTTCCTCCTGCACATATTCGCCGGCGCCCACGGCAGTGACGGGGTGGAGTACCGCCCACTTGACACCCAGCATGGCGCTGATTTCAATGGCCCGCAAGGCCATCGCCTGGAAAAATTCTTTCTCTTCCGGCGTGTTGAATATGCCCTCCCGGCCGGACCGGTAGGGGGGATGGGACTGGGAAAACACGATGCCCAGCTTTTCGGCCTCGTTGCGGATTCTGTCTGCTTGATGGCGCCAATCATCCCCGTGAAGCTCCGTCTTTTTGCGGGGCAGCGCGCACATGTTGAAATCCAGCACCCGAAAGCCGGCGTCCCGGCACCGTTTCATCGATTCCAAATAGCTGGTATGGACATCTGTTTCCCGCTGCTCCCGGAACAGGGTGGTCATCGTACCCAAACGCATATGCTTTCACCTGTTTTCTTTAAGAATCCGCGGGGAAACCTCCAGGAAGAGAGGTTCCCCCGCATGTTTCCATCCGCTTGTAAGGTTAAGAAGGGATTATTGGTTTTGCTCGAACCAGTCCTGCAAAAGCTCCGTGGCCTGGTCGTCGATGCGCTTTATGGTATCCTCCTTGGACTGGCCTTGGGCAAAGGCTACCAGTTCGTTGCCCACCATGGTATCCATTTCGTTCAGGCCCGGCACCCAGGGCTCCAGGTAGTCGGGATACTTTTCGGAGTTGGAGGCAACGGTTTTGAGGATCTGCCACTGGGGATTCGCTTCCATCAGCGCTTTCACTTCGGGCAGGCCGTAAGCCAGCTTGTTCACGGGGTAATAGCCGGTGCCCATCATCCATTTGGCGGAAACTTCGGGGGTGGAGAAGTATTTGATGAAATCCCAGGCGCCTTCGCTGGTGCCCTTGCCATTGTCAAACATATACAGGCCGGAGCCGCCAAGGCCGGTGCCGGTGGTGCAGTTTTCATCCACGCGGCACAGTTCGGCCACGCCGAATTCAAACCCGGCTTCCTGGCTTTGCTTGATCATGGAGGCCAGCCCGGCGGAGGAGGCGGCGATGATGGAGTACATGCCGCCCACGAAATCCGCGTTGGGGCTCATGTTGTCCGGATCCACGCCGCCGGTTAAAAGCACCTTCTGCCATTCATCCATGAAGCGGGCAAGGGAGCCGTCTTTGGTCATGGTGATCTGGGTGGGGGTGCCGTTGTGGCCATTCATGTTGTCAAAGGCATACGAGCCTTCCCCCTGCATGGGGATCAGGGAACCCAGAAGGAAAACGCGCATCCGGACGCCAAAGCCGAACCGGTCAATTTTATCGCCCTGCTTGATGGTAAGCTTGCTCACGGCATCAGCCAGGTCCGCCAAGGTTTTGGGAAAGGCCTCAGGGTCCAGGCCGGCTTCTTTGAAATGGTCCTTGTTATAGTACATGATCACGGAGGAGTTGGCGAAGGGGAAGCCCAGCAGCTTGCCTTCGTAGGAGGCATATTGCAGGGAGGAGGCGGCAATGTTGGCAAGATCCAGGCCGGCGGGATCCTTTTCCAGCATGCTGGCAATAGGAATCAGGTATTCGTTGTCCTTCATTTCAAAGCAGCCCCGGGCGCTGATCTGGTACAGGTCGGGCAGTTCCGCGTTGCTGCCGGTGGAGGTGATGGCTGTCAGCTTTACGGAAGATTCCTGATACGCTCCGGCGAACAGGGAGGTGACCTTGTAGCCGTTTTGCGCGCCTTGGGTAGCATTGTAATCGGCCACGATCTCATCCAGCACCGTGGCTGCGTTGCCGCTCATGGAGTGCCAGAAGAGCACTTCCTTGGGCGCTTCGGCCAGGGCCGGGACGGCTGCCAGGGTAGCCAGCAGGCAAAGGGAAAGGATCAGGGAAAGAACCTTTTTCATGGGATGAACCTCCTTTTTATGTGATGGGCGCATTTTTGCCCATGCATACGCGTTATCCCTTTACGGCGCCGGAGGAGATGCCCTGCACGATGCTGCGCTGGGAGATGGCGAAAATGACTACGGCAGGCAGAAGGGAGAGGGCCACCGCCGCAAATACGGGACCTTTTACCGGTGCATCGGGGCTGGATAAAAGGGAGATACCTACTTGAACCGTGCGCATGGCGTCGTCGTTGGTGACCAGCAGCGGCCAAAGGTAGGCGTTCCACACATGGATGAAGGAGGAGATCCCCAGGGATGTGAACACCGGTACGGAGATTGGGATGCAGATGTTCACATAGAACTTCAGGTCTGTGCAGCCGTCCAGAAACGCAGCCTCCCGAAGGGATTTTGATACTGTTTTAAAGTTCTGCCGGAGCATGAACACCTGGGTGGCGGAAACAAAATAGACGGCCATGACCCCCAGGTATGTATCGATCAGATGAAGGCGGCTGATGGTAAGGTAATTGGATATAAGCAGCGCCTCCGGCGGGATCATCATGGTGCCGATGATGTAAAAAAACAGGATGTTCTTGCCCTTGAAGGTCATAAAGGCGAAAGCGTAGGCGGCCATGGAGGAAACAACCAAGCGCACCAGCGTGACGGTGACGGCAATGAACAGGGAGTTGACCATGTATCTGGGCACCATGGACTGGAAGATGGCTTGCCTGAAGTTTTCCAGGTATAAAAAGGAATCGGGCAAAAGCTGGGGCGGATACGCGTCGATGGCGCCGTCGGTCTTAAAGGCGCTCATGAAGCCGTGGAAGATGGGGAAGATGATCAAAAGCCCCAGCGCGAAGGCAAAAAGCACATGCCAGAAGGTTTTTTGGGCGGAAGTCCTCATTCGTATACAACCCCCTTCTTTTCATACAGGAAGTTGCTCAGCAAAAAGAGGAAGGTGATCAGAAAGGCGCATATGCTGGCGGTGGAGCCCAGGGCATAGTTGGAGTTGTTGAACCCTGAATTATAGATATAGTAGATCAGCGTCACCGTGGAATTTTGCGGGTCGCCCCGGGTGAGGAGCATCACCGGGCCGGACATCATGAGCCCGGCGATCATCTGGGTGCAGATCACAAAAAAGATGGTGGGGGAAATGGTGGGGATCATGATGTGGAATACCTTCCGCCAGTACCCGGCTCCCTCCAGGTCCGCCGATTCCAGCAACTCCTGGGGCACATTGCGCAGCGCCGCCAGCAGCAGCATGAAGTTGAAGCCCAGGTGGATCCATACCTGGATCAGCGTCAGGGACGGTAATGTCCATGTTTTGTCGTTGAGCCAGTTGATATTGGTCATGTTGGCGTATACCCCAAGCTGGGTGAGGATGTAGTTCAGCACACCGCTTTTGCGCTTGAATATTTCTTTGAAGACCATGGAGCAGGCGGCCATGGACATGGCCATGGGCATGGCGAACAGCGTTTGATACGCGTTGGAGCCGGGCTTCTTCTGCCGGGCCACCAGCGCCAGGCACAAGGGGAGTATGACCGCCATGGGCAGATACATGGCCGCAAACCGGAAGGTGACCCCCAGCGCGTTTTGGAAGGCGGGCCGGGAGAACAGGCTGATGTAATTGGCAAGCCCGTTGAACGCGGTGATCTGGGCGCGGTTATTCACCTTGCACAGGCTCATGATGAAGGTGTTTACAAAAGGGTAATAGGAAAAAGCAGTAGCCAATACGAAGATAGGCAACACAAAAAGGTAGGGCTTCATCGTCCGGCTAAGCCTTTCCCAGGGCGTAAGGCCCAGGTGTCGTTTGGGCATGCCAATGGTATCCGGGCGTCCGATCGTCATGATTTTCTCACTTCCTGAATAACGTTCCCCGTTTTGGCCCATGGCGCCGCCGCCGATGATGCTGCTGTTCAAATCCTATCACAGGAATTATAACGTGTCAATTACATTATTTTAGAATATGGTATGATTTATGGGAGAATATCGCATGAATTAACCTAGGATTATCATAAACTCCCTGAATATTATGCAAAAAAGAAAATTATACGTTTCAATACGTGGTGAAAATTTTGCGGAAACGAGCGAAAAAAACGCCATTCATGAAACCTATCATTGACTTATTTTGCATTTTTGCTATACTGAAAAACATGTGGGGTGAGGCGATGGCAACCATCAAGGATATTGCAAAGGCCGCGGGCGTTTCCCAGGGCACGGTGTCCAACGTGCTCAACGGAAAGGGGAACGTAAGCAGCCGGAAGATCCACCTGGTGCAGGAAACAGCCAGGCGCTTAGGGTATGCCATGAACCAGCGCGCCCAGGTGCTAAGGAAGGGATCTTCCAAAACATTGGCCGTGGTGGTGCCGGATTTATACAACCGCCAGTATGTGGACTTTTATACCAGCTTCACCAATTGCGCCCAGGAGCAGGGGTACCAGGTAAGCCTGTACCTTACGGGGGATTCGCCGCAAACGGAGCGGCAGGTGATGGGCCAGATCCGTTCCAGCATTACCGCCGGCGCGGCGGTGTTTACCAGCCTTATCGGCGGGGAGGACGCTTATCAAAGCGCCGGCTTGGAAAAGGTGCTGTATGTAGAGCGCAGCCCGGGGTTCGCTTGCCCCTTGATTGGCTTTGACATGCGGAAAATAGGCGCTGACTTGGCCGCGCTGGCCCTTTCGCGGGGCTATAAATCCATTGCGCTTTTGACGGAGAATCCCGCTTTTTCCTCCCAGCAGCAGTTTTGTGAATCCTTTCAAAGCTGGCTGCGGGACGAGAATGCAACGGTGAACGTATACCATACGGATGAGGTGCGCTGCCCCAACGACATTTTTCAGATTTTGGCCTCCTCCCCGGTGCCGGAAGCAATTTTCGTTACCAATTATGCTTTCGCCGTTACGGTAAACAACATCCGCAAGCATTTCAGCTCCGGCGAGGGCATGAAGGTATACGGGATTTCTCCTGTGTTTACCATGCCGGGGGGCGAATTTGAAAAATATGAATTGAATTACCGCCTGATGGCCAAGACCGCCGCCCAGATGCTCATTGGCGGCCTCCAGGGAAAGGAGCTTCCCCCGGCGGATCACCTGCTTCCCGGGGAAGGGCTTCGCCAGTGGCTCCCCCCGAAGGGGGAAAAGAAGGAAGACAGGCTCACCATTGTAACCCTGGAAAGCCCCAGCGCCAGGATATTGAAGGATGTTTCCCAACTGTATACCAAGGCCACCGGGGTAAAAATCAACGTGGCGATCTATTCCTATGACGGCCTGAACGAGATACTGTCCAATGTGGAGAATACCGATTCCTTCGATGTGATCCGCATCGACAGCCGCAGGCTTTCCTGGTACGCCAAGAAGGCCTTCGCGCCGCTTCAGGAGATCGACCCGGCCGTCGGCGCGGTGTTTGAAACGTTTCTGCCCGGCCTTTCGCAGGATTATTCCCACTTTGACGGCATTCTCTATGCCCTTCCCAGCACACCCAGCTCCCAGCTTTTGTTTTACCGCAAGGATTTGTTTGAAAACGCGGCCTGGCGCCGGCAATATGCCGAGCGCTACCAGCAGGAGCTGCACCCCCCAGCCACCTTTGAGGAGTTCAACCGCATTGCCGGCTTCTTTACCCGAAAGCTCAATCCTCTTTCCCCCGTTCCCTTTGGCACCACCCTCACCCTGGGCAACAGCAACGTGGCCGCCAAGGAATACCTTACAAGGTATTTCAGCCGCGGCAAGCAGCTTTACCATGAGGGTAGGATCCAGCTTACCGGGACGGAGGGAATTGCGGCCATGAGGGAACTGCTGGAGGCCAAGGCCTTCATTGGCGCGAATCCCTGCGGCACCTGGCAGGCTGCCGCCAGGGAGTTCACAAAGGGGAACGTAGCCATGACCGTCATGTTCTCCAACTTCGCTTCGGGCATCGTGGGAACCGATTCCCAGGTGCTGGACAAGATCGGATATACGCCGGTGCCGGGAGGAAACCCCATGACGGGGGGGAGCGCCATCGGCGTATGCCGCTATTCCAGGAGAAAGGAGGAAGCGCTGCGCTTCATCCGCTGGCTGTGCACCGAGGAGGTGGCTACCGCCATGACGCTGATGGGCACCATGTCCCCTTGCAAAAAGACGTATGAAAATTATGAGGTCATGGACCTGTATCCCTGGCTGGTGATGGCCAAGGACAACTTTGTCCTGTCCCATACCAGCTATGCTCCCAAGGAGGGCAACTGTCCCTTTGACGAGCCGAAATTCCTGGGCATCCTGGGTATGGCCGTGCATACGGCCTATCATGGCATCATGACGGCTGACGACGCCTTGCGCTTTGCCCAGTCTACCTTTGAGAAAACGAATATCTGCCATGAGGCAGAGAAGGAATCTTTATGAACGAAAGGCTTATTTCCTGTGATGTGGCGGTTATCGGCGCGGGACCCGGCGGCGTTACGGCGGCGCTTTCTGCGGCCAGGCAGGGCGCAAAGGTCGTGCTGGCTGAACGGAACGGGCATATCGGCGGCAACCTGGTGATGGGCTTGCCGCTGCTGGGATACCTGGATCAAAACGGCCGCCAGATTATCGGCGGCATTGCCCAGGAATTGGTGGACGACCTTGTCCTTTCAGGCCATTGCTTCGGCCATAGCCGCTGCCCCATGCACAACTCCATCACCATCCTTCATCCCGAAATGCTCAAGCTGCTTCTGTTTCAAAAGTGCAAGGAGGCAGGCATCCGGCTTTTGCTGCACAGCGAGCTGACAAAAGCCCAGGTGGAAGGCGGAAAGCTTACCCGCGTCAGCATGACAGGAAAGGGCATGTCCACAGCGATTGAGGCGGATGTGTTTGTGGACGCTACGGGGGATGGCGACCTGGGCTATCTGTGCGGCGCGGCTTATGAAAAAGGCGCGGCAGGTACGGGCGTATTGCAGCCGCCCACGGTCATGTTTTCGCTGATCGGCGTGGAAGAAGAGAAATTCTTCGTTTTCCTGGATAAGCATCCGGAAAACATGAAGCAGTTGGACAGTGTGATCGTCGGTGCGGGATACGACACCGCCCTGTGGCGCAGTACGCCCAACCATGTGTTTGTGGGCATGCAGGCTTACCTGGAGCAACTGCGCCGTGACCATGACCTGCCGGTTCTCAGGGAAAATATTATTTATATCAATTCCACCCTTCCCGGCAAGGTGTTTGTCAATACCGTGCGCGTACCCGGCTGCGACGGCAGCGATATCGACAGCCTGACCCAGGGCGAGATCGACGGCCATCTGCAAATACCCGGCATTGTGGATATGTTCAAAAAATATGTGCCCGGCTTTGAAAACTGTCATCTGGATCACATCAGCCCCGCCATCGGCATCCGGGAATCCCGCCGCATGGCAGGCATCGACACCCTTTTGATCGGTCAGGTGCTCGGCGGCGTCATCCCCCCGGATACCATTGCCCTGGGCGGATACAAGGTGGACATCCATAACGGCATCGGCAAGGGCACGATCCTCAAGGAGGTCAAAAAGCCCTACGGCATCGGCATGGGCTGCCTGATCAGCCGGGATATCGACGGGCTGCTGTTCAGCGGGCGGTGTATCTCCATGGATTCGCAGTCCCTGGGCTCCCAGCGGATCATGCCCACCTGCATGGCCGTGGGGCAGGCGGCGGGCATCCTGGCGGCAAAGGCCTCCCAGGGCGGCATTTCGCCAAGGGATGTGCAGGCGGCCGAGATCAGGGAGGAATTGCTGAACGGCGGCGCCATTTTGAGCTAGAAGGGTCCGCGGAGGGGCAATCTCGTTTTGAGGTTGCCCCTCCCTGCGGCCGGGTTCCATAATGCATCAAAATGCGGTATAATGACTGCATACATCAGTCAGGCGTTTTGCTATGCGCTGTTGCAGAATGCGCGCAGATAGGATGCAGGCAATGAATATATCCGATTATGAAGGGAAAAGGTTCCACTTTGACGCAAGCCGGTGGGATGCGCCGGAGGAATATCAGGGGCTGCACCTGTATCAAATCGGAGATCTGTGCTGTGAAGGGGATTTTGAAACGGGCCGCCACGTGCAGGTCTGTTATGAAATCAGCTATATTCTTTCGGGAAAAGGCTTGTTTTATCTGGACGGCAAAACATATCCCGTGGAAAAAGGAAATGTTTTTTTGTGTCTGCCCGGACAGGAGCATGATTTTGTGGCGGATCGGGAGGATCCGCTGCGTTTTTAC
>JAEWWY010000535.1 GCA_023458835.1 Bacillota bacterium | reverse complement strand
AATCATCCCGCAATACCGGGAAATGGTACCCTATGTCTGTGTCGACACGCAGAATATGAATTTCCTGACGGGCTCCCGGGAAGCGCAGACGCTTCTCCAGCGGCTCATGCAGGGGGAAATGAAAACCGATCAATTTGTACGCGAGTTTGACCGCAAGCTTCAAATGATGCGTATGGAAGGCAACTGAGAAAATGGCGCAGGCAAAAGGGAGAGCAGCAAGCGCGCTCTCCCTTTTGGTTGCGGGGGCGATAAATCACTTTACATACTGCAGCAGTTTCCCATATCCCTTTGCTTCCATCTCCGCCTTGGGGATAAAGCGCAGCGCCGCGCTGTTGATACAGTAGCGGAGGCCTCCCAGTTCTTTGGGGCCATCCTCAAACACGTGGCCCAGGTGGGCGTCTCCCACGCGGCTGCGAACCTCGGTCCGGGTATGGAACAAGGATCTATCCATGAACTCCTTGACTACATGGGGGTCGATAGGCCTGGAAAAGCTGGGCCAGCCGCAGCCGGATTCAAACTTGTCGCTGGAGGCAAACAGCGGCTCCCCGGTGGTGATATCCACATAGATGCCCGGGGCGTAGTGATCATAAAATTCATTCTGGAAGGGCGGCTCGGTGGCCGAGCCCTGTGTCACCTTAAACTGCTGCTCCGTCAGCTCCTGAAGCAGCTTTTTCTTGTCGGCAGGCTGGTATTGAGTGGGGTCCACGCTGGCCTGGGCGGCTTTTGCAATCTTTTCCCGGCCGATATGGCAATAGCCGCTGGGGTTTTTATCCAGGTACTTTTGATGATATTCCTCGGCGGGATAGTAATTGTCAACGGGCAGGCATTCCACCGCTACGGGCTGGTCAAGCCTTGCCTGCAGCTTGTTCAGCGATTCGCGGATCACCTGTCCATCCTCGGGGTGTACGTAGTAAATGCCGCTGCGGTACTGCGTGCCCCTGTCACCGCCCTGGCGGTTGACGGAGGTGGGATCGATGGAGTCGTAATACAGCTCCAGTAAAAAGGACAGGGGAATCACGTCAGGATCATAGACTACCTTCACCGCTTCCGCATGGCCCGTGTTGTTATGGCAGACTTCCTGATAGGTGGGATTCGCCGTTTTGCCGTTTAAGTAACCTACCTGGGTGCTTAAAACGCCAGGGATGGACGCTATGTATTTTTCTGTGCCCCAGAAGCAGCCTCCTGCCAGATAGATTTCCTTTTTGCTTGTATTGCCCATGGTATATCTCCTTTTGCACAGCGCTTATGCGTGGTGCTTTTGCAGTTTTATCATGCCCAGATTCTAAAATCCGGTGACAAACTTACTATACCGCATTTTGGCAGCTCTGTAAACGCGGCGGGTAAACGCCGGATAAAAAAGAGCCATGGCCCGGCTGGAAGGAAAACTTCCCGCGCGGCATGGCATATGGGATATATTAAGGTAAGATGAAATCAATTGCTTTCGGGAAGGCGCGTCACGTATCGGACACCAGCCGTTTTTCCCCCGCTATTTGCTGAATGGGCCCGATGTCCTGCGTCACTTCCAGGGTTCCCAGATATTCGCCATGCGGATTGCGCACCGCATAATAGCGGATGAGGATGAACTTTCCATGCAGGGAAAGCCAGAAATCCTCGTGGTCCTTTTTACCTGATTTAAAGTCTTCCAGTATTTTCTCCACAACGTGCATGCTGGCGGGAGGATGGCAGTTGATCACTTTTCGGCCGATGATGGCCTTCGTGCGGGGGAAGATGCGCTCCAAGCCCTGGGAGAAATACTTCACGGTATCGTCTTTATCCACAAAGGTGATGTCCATAGGCAGCGCATCCAGCATGGCGGAAAGCTCCTCCGGCATAAGGCGCCCGGTAGGCAAAACCAGCATGGAGGAAGGGATATCCTCCTGCATGGGCTGCGCTTCCCCAACAGGCGCGGCCGGATGCCAGGCGGGCGGCGCCGGAATGAGGCAGTAGCCCAGGTCTCCGCTCTCCCTGGCGATCTTTTCCCATTCCTCCTGGGTGAGTGTCTCCAGCACCATGGGCAGCAGGATGTTTTCTTCTTTAAAAATCATTTCGGAAGTTTTGGTTAAAGCAAACTCCACCATCCGGATAATGTTCTGGGCATCGCTTTCCGCCTCAGACATCAGGCGAAGCGCTTCCTTCACCATGGCGCGGATATCATCATCCACGCCCCACATGACCTTGGGCGGCGCGGTGATGCCATGCTGCTCCATGTACGGGAAGAGCAGGTTCTCTTTTTTCAGGTAGTGCAGATGAAGCTGCCGCATGGATTCAAACGCCTTTTGGAGGGCTTGCAGCCGCTGGGGGCTGGCGTTTTCCTTATACTCCTGCAGCCTGGGCCGGATGGTATCCTCCATCAGGCGCTGAAGGGCTTGGTTTTCCGCCTTTAATGTATGGGCAGGGTGGCCTGGTATCTGTGCGGGATCGGAAGGCCGGTGAATCTCCTCAATAGAGCCTTCGAATATGGAGGCGTGAATGTCGCACAGCTTGCGGATTTCCTCCGGGGGAAGGCCGCCGGCGATGAGCTCATTTTCCGCCTGGGCGATTTCCTGGGCGGAAACGTTCTCAAAGGCGGCCTTGAATTGCGCCTTGACATCTTCCGTAGGCTTGCCCTGATGCAGTTGGGTAAGCAGATCGCGGATGATATGCTGCCTGTACTCGCTGTTGTTGATTTCGCGGCTCATGCTTCATTCTTCCTTTCCAACACATTGTATCCGTGCTCACGCAAAGTCTTCACAATCGTTTCCATGGAAATCTTCTTCATGGCCGCTCCCTTGCTAAGTGTCATAAACCGGCCCACAGTATTCAGCATACCCGGTTTTGTGATATCTGAAAACCCGATTTCGTGCAGAATGGCCGGGAGCTCCGGATACTTTTCACACAGTGCATGGACCGGCGTATCAAGGTCCAAAATCCTGTCCATTAAGGCTCCTCCTTGGGGAAAATGACGGTCAGCAGCATTTTGAAGGCTTGGGAGGCGAACACGGCATGAGGCTTTCCGGCTGGCATCACCAGCACCTCCCCGGCCTTGGCCACATGGATTTTTCCATCCACGGTGAAGGTGCCTTCGCCTTCCAGAACGTGCACCAGGGCATCTCCCTTGGATTCATGGGTGCTGAATTCCTCGCCCTTGTCAAAGGCGAACAGCGTAAGGCTTACCGATTTGTTTTGGGCCAGCGTCCGGCTGACCACCTGCCCGGGCAGGACTTCCACCTGCTGGCTAAGGTTCAATACGGATTCATGAGCAATGTTTTTTACATATTTGGCCATAACAAAACCTCCTATTCTGAAAGAACTTCCCCATCGGTGGAAAGGACCACTACCTGCCAGGGGATCCATTTGCCGCTGTCTTGCAATGCCTGGCGCACCGCGTACTCCAGCCCGCCGCAGCAAGGCACTTCCATGCGCACAATCTTCACGCTTTGGATATCATTCCTTGTCAGTATGTCCGTCAGTTTTTGCGTATAGTCAACGGAGTCCAATTTTGGGCAGCCGATAAGTGTCACATGGTTTTTCATAAAGGCCTGATGAAAGTTGCCGTGGGCAAAAGCCGTGCAGT
>JAEWWY010000534.1 GCA_023458835.1 Bacillota bacterium | reverse complement strand
TCCCCTATCCCCAAGGTTTTTTCAATCTTGTATTCCGGTATGGTAATGGCGTAATTGCAGCCATTGAGGCTTCCCTTGGGGGCCTTGATGGTCCACTTCACCGGGATGCCCGCCTTGACCGTAATGGCAGGATAGCCATAGCCTGTAAGCTCGGAGGTGATCTCCTGCACATTTTCGCCTTGTACCGGGGCCTGGGTTTGTTCAGCCTCAGCCTTTGGCGCCGCATCCGCCTTTTCTTCCGTCCGGACAGGCGCGCCTTGCGCTGCGCCGTAGCCTGTGCCGATGCCGGAGAGGGCCAGCCCGTTCTGGAACATGGAAATGCCCATGACCGCCACCAGCACCGCGCCGGCCGTGACCATATGCCGGGTAAACCTGCGGCTTAGGATGGAAGACAGCGCGCCCAGCACAAACATCAGCGGCACGGTGCCCAGGCTGAACAAGAGCATGGAAAGGGCTCCGCCCCACACGCTGCCGGTGGACAACGCATATAGCTGCATGGCCTGCAGGGGCCCGCAAGGCATCAGGCCGTTGAGCAGCCCCACATACAGCGGGCTGTTGCTGCGCTTCTTTTCCTTGGTGATCTTCCGGCCATGCGCCTTGGGCATAAGGGGCGTAAAGCGGGCGAGCGCCGGAACCAGCCCGGACAGGCTCAGGCCCATGCATACCATGAACACGCCCGCCAGAAGCTGCACGATTCCCCGGGCCGTGCCGGAAAACTGCACCACGGAACCCACGGCCCCCACGATTCCGCCAATGACGGTGTAGGAGATCACGCGGCCCAGGTTGTACTGAAGGCTGGGCAGAAACCCGGCAAACCTGCCCTGGCCGCCGGAGCCTGTGATGCACTGGGACAGGTTGATGCCTCCGCACATGGCTACGCAGTGAACCGATGTCAGCAGGCCGATCACAAACAGCATGCCGTACCCCGTGTCCTCTGTGGCAAGCGGAAAGAAATTGAATACCTGGAACCAGCCAAAGCGCGAACCCAGCAGGATAAAGGTCAGCAAAAGCGCCGCAAGGCCGATGGCCCGGGCAATCCCGGACTTTTTCGCCTGCTGCTGTCCGTTCGTTTTTACGTTGTAGCCCTGTGCCTCAATGGCTTTTTCAAACGCTTTCACGGATGTCAGGGCAGGATCGTAAGTGATTTCCACCGATCCAAGCTTCACCTGCGCGCGCGCCTTTACAACGCCGGGCAGGGCAAGCAGTGCCCCCTCAATCCTCGTTTCGCAGCCGGTACAGGTCATGCCTTCTACCGGCAGCTTTTTTACGGCGAGGGTTTGTGACATGGTGCCACTCCTTTCCGGGATGCCAAAACAGCATCCATTTGTATAACGGGAAGCATAACAAACGATTGTGGAGATTTTATGTAGACTATCATTTTGAAGATTTGTGCAGCCAAAACGGGGAAGCCCCGCCGGAATGCGGCGGGGCGGGAAAGGAAGAGGGGTTTATTCTATAGCCTCCAGCGCCTGGCGCAGGTCCTCGATCAGGTCGTCCACATGCTCGATGCCCACGGACAGGCGGATGGTGCCGGGCTTGATGCCGCTTCTTAACAGCTCCGTTTCGTTCAACTGGGAATGAGTGGTGCTGGCGGGATGGATCACCAGGGATTTCACATCCGCCACATTGGCCAGCAGGGAGAAGATTTTCAGCCTGTCGATGAAGGCTTTGGCATCATTTGCGCCGCCCTCCAGCTCAAAGGTGAAAATCGACCCCGCGCCCTTGGGGAAATACTTGTCATACAGCTCCTTGCAGCCGTTTTCCGGCAGGGACGGATGATTGACATGGGCTACCTTCGGGTGATTTTTCAAAAACGCCACGATCTTCAAAGTGTTGTACACATGCCGCTCCACCCGGAGGGAAAGCGTCTCCAGCCCTTGCAGGAACAAAAAGGAGTTCAGCGGCGCCAGCGCGGCGCCGGTATCCCGCAAAAGGATCACCCTGGCGCGGATGATATAGGCAAGATGGCCCACCGCTTCCCACAGCTTCAATCCGTGGTAGCTGGGATCAGGCGTTGTGAACTTGGGAAACTTTCCGGAGGCCGCCCAGTTGAACGTTCCGCCGTCCACGATTACGCCGCCGATGGCTGTGCCGTGGCCGCCGATGAACTTGGTGGCGGAATGCACCACGATATCCGCCCCATGCTCGATGGGGCGCAGAAGGTAGGGCGTGGCGAAGGTGTTGTCTACGATCAGCGGAATGCCATGCCTGTGGGCCAGGCTGGCATAGGCCGCAATATCCACAATGCTGGCGTTGGGGTTGCCCAGGGATTCGATGAAGAGGGCCTTGGTGTTTTCGCGGATGGCCTTTTCAAACCCCTCCAGCCCGTCTTCGTCCGGGTGGACAAAGCTTACTTCAATGCCGTAATCCCGCAAAGTATGGGCGAACAGGTTGTAGGTGCCGCCATAGATGGTAGTGGCGGATACGATGTGGTCTCCCGCAAAGGCAATGTTCAAAATGGCGTAGGTGGTGGCCGCCGCGCCGGAGGAAGTCGCCAGGGCTGCCACGCCGCCTTCCAGCGCGGCGATGCGCTTTTCAAACACATCGCTGGTAGGGTTCATAATGCGGGTGTAGATATTGCCCGTCTCCGCCAGGCTGAAGCGGGCCTCGGCGCTCCCGGCGCTGGGGAATACGTAGGAGGTGGTTTGATAAATCGGTACGGCGCGGGCATCGGTGGCGGGATCGGGCGCTTCCTGGCCCACGTGGACCTGCAGCGTTTCAAAGCGCCAGGTGTTTTTCGGATCGGACATGGTGGCATCTCCCTTCCAAGATTACTATTCATACATGTTTACTAGGAATTATGGGTATTATATCATTTTTCATGGCCCTGTCAACCCCTGCGCCCAAAAATAAAAAATCCCCCGCGGGAGAGCAATGCCGTGAAGAGAACGGTGTAAGAGAAGAGCAGAGTATCTATAAAGGTACGTTGCTCTTTTTTATGC
>JAEWWY010000533.1 GCA_023458835.1 Bacillota bacterium | reverse complement strand
ACGGAAGCCGGTTCCGTGTCCCAAATGTGGCCACCGCTTCATTGATCGTGCGCTGTCCACGGTCATAAAAATCATGACGCTTTTGGAGTATTCACAAGCGGAGCCTGACCTCTACGCGAAATGCTACAACTGTGGAAGTGAGTTGGGCATCTATGCCATAGGCTTCACTCAAGCAAGCTATGGCAAAGCGGATGGCTTCGTCTTCCGTTACATCCTGGACCCCGGGCAAAACATTCACAGGATGATCATCTGTAGGAAAGCCTGTCTCCAGATAGGTGCGATCAAGCCCGGCCTTTTGTTCCAGTGTCCATGTGTCATACTCGCCAAGGACATTCTCCCTTTCTTCGCGCTTTCGCGCATGCTCCGCATCGAAGGTGAGCAATCGGTCTACCAAGGCGGCATTCCAGACCGGGGCATGCCAGTTGTCAGCCACATTTTCAAGCACCGCACCGTCATGCGTCCAGCCCACGTGAAGCACCTCGCCTGTGGCTGCCCGAACCTGCACCTCGTAGCTGCCAATTTCATCCTGGTGGTATTGTGGGGCGTAAGAAACGATCCATACCGCGTTTTCCGGATCATTTCCATTTTCAAAAGAAACAGAGCGGCGGAAAAAGGAGAAGGTCGTGCTGGAAAAATGATAGTTCTCTTTAAGGGCCTCCTGCGCGATTTTGCTTTCAACAAGTATCTCATTGCACAACCGGTCAATATGCTCGCTTCCATCCGTGATCGCTTGCTGCAAAGCGTGATACTTGTCTGAATCCATAGGTACGCCGCTTTCAACCATTGTATCAATCAGCCCCAGTTTCTCTTCCATGCTCCAATTTTCGAGGTTTCCTCTTTCGTTTTGCAGCATTGCCGCCTGCTTAAAAAAATGATCCGACAATGTAATGGCCAATGCCGTCACAGCAGCCAGCACCAATACGATCACCAATACCAAGCCGGCAGACAGTTTTTTCTTCATGATGCTTTTTCCCCCCAGCATTCGCAGAACAGCCTGTTTTTTATCTGCCTTCCATGTCAAGCCGGACAGGCAGGCATCCATTGCTTCTCTCACAGTCTTATTCATCAAGATACCACCTTTCCAGCTTGCTGCGCAGCCTTGCTCTGGCTCGTTTGAGCCTTGTTGACACGGTCCCTTCGGGAATGCCCAATGCCTTGGCAATTTCACCAAGCTGCATGTTCTGATAGTAGCGCAGGATCGTTACATCCTTGTACTTTGCGGGGAGCCGCATTACTTCCGTTGTCAGCGTAACATCCTGAGGCTCGAATGTACATGTCGGCTCCGGCAGCTTTTCCAAAGGGGTGTGCCGGTCAATGATACGGAACCAAGTACCGCGCCGCATATCCTTGCAGGTATTGATGGCGATTCGCATCAGCCATGATTTCTCGGAGCTATCCCTTCGGAAGCCATCCATGCTTTTGTATGCCTTCAGGAAGGTTTCCTGGGTGGCATCTTCGGCCAAGGCCACATCCCGCAGATAGAGAAAGCATACTCTTAGTATGTCATTGCCGTACTGTTGCATGAGATGCTCAATTTCATTTGCGTGATCTGTGGCAAGGCTTCTGCCTGGTACCGGAACAAAGCCCATCCGTACACCTCCTTCCATTATGTAAGACGTAAGTTTTTGGAAAAACCATTCAAAAAGGAAGAAAAGTTATGACATTCAATATAGCAAAGCATTTAGGGCTACATCGATTTTGAAGCCTGATGCTCCAGCTTCTTGAATCCTCCCGGGATTTCGATGATCCTATACCGCTTGATTTCCTTGCCCTCCACCAGGAAGCATACCGGGCCTCATTGACGGCAATCCGCGTGAGCCATGAGCGCCCGCTGAGTATAAAAGGAATTGCTATTTGTTCTTACATGGATTCCCCCGAAGTATATTAACTATGAGAAGATGGGCGGTCATGCCCGGGCCACGGCACAGGCCCGCCTGCACAAAAGGGCATCAGAAACCCGGGGCGGCATGGGCGATATTGCTTCAAGGAAAACAGAATAGGGGGATCATCATGTTTGAAAGCAAAACGGCGAAAATCGAGAAAGCGATCAGGAAGGGGAACGAACAGGCACTCATCAAGCTGGCGGAATCCAAGGAGATGGAGTACAGGCTGGCTGCTATCGCGGGCCTTGGAAAAACAAGGGGCGACGACGGATTCAACCACCTGGTATTGCTGGTGAGAAATCCCGATGTGCAAATCCGTACCGCGGCGGCAAAAGCCCTTGGAGAAACGGGCAATCCCCACGCCAAGGCGTACCTGAAGGCCCAACACAAGGTGGAAACGGACCCCAAGGCGCGCGAGGCGCAAAACGATGCCGCCGCAAAGATCAAGGAATTCTAAGCAGGCGACTGGCAAAACGCCGCCGCCTTTTGCTGGGGATGCGGCGTAAAGCGCCAGCGCATGGGCATGCCATGTTTTCCGGGCACAACAAAAGCGCCCGGCTGTTTTGCTGGCCGGACGCTTTTTTTGTCTGCGCTCAGATGATGTACGGCTCGCCGTCCACCTTTGTCATATCGATGATGGCCTTCATATACTTGCCGTATTTGCTTTCGATCTCCTTGTGCGCCAGATCGAATTTGCTCATGGGATAGATTTTTACGGGCAGGTTGACAAATTTCCATGCGCCGCTTGCCAGCAATTGCACCGCATTCCTCGCGCCATCGGCGCTGAGATCATATTCCCTGGGATGAACGCTTAAGCAATCGATGGCTTTCAGGTTCAGTTGTTGCACGTCCACAAGCGTTTTTCCGCCTGTGTGATACGCGCCGATGCATAGCTGGCCGCACTGCTTTGT